>JABGQJ010000462.1 GCA_018648945.1 Victivallales bacterium | reverse complement strand
CCCTGCTTGTCCACCATGTCCCGGAAGTCGATGAAGCCATGCGTCCACTGATAGGTGAAAGCACCCCCCGTGCCGCAGATCACGAACTCCTCGCCTTTGTAGCGGCCCCTGTACCGGATCATGGCATAGTAGGAATCCGCCCCCGTGGCGAACTCCGGCTTCGGCGCGCCAGCAGCAAGGATGTAGAGAAACATGTGCTCCGAGTAGGCGGCCCAACCGCCGAAGAAGCCCTCCTCGTTCATCCCGCCGTGGGGCTCTTTCGGCGGCTTGTCTTCCGGGAAGCAGGCCAGGTACGGGTGCTTCGTCTTTGGGTTCGTGAACCACTTCCAGTCCATGGCTGCATACAGTTCCTCGGCTCGCCGCTTGACCTCCCCGCCGAAGTACTCCCCGGCAATGAGCGCTCCCATGATCATGGTCCCGGTGCTGCCGTTGCTCAACTCGATCCCGTGCGCGTCGTTCCAGCCCCGCTTGCCGGTCTTGGGATCGATGAAGTGGTAGTAGAAGCCCCGGATCTGCTTGAGCGTGGCCAGCGTCTTCAGCGCGATCACGGCCCGCTCATAGCCCGCCTTTTTCGTGATCCAGCCCCGCTCCACCCCGATGACGATCGCGGCCAGGTAGAAGCCCTGCGACTCGATGGGAATTGGGGAGTAGCGCCCCAGCCCCACGTAGTCCCCGTTCGTCAGTCCGTAGGTGGGGCTCTTTGGGTCGGACGTCCACTCCTTCCAGAAGAACTCGAAACAGCCCCGCAACTCGCGCTCCATCAGCGGCGTCAGCGGCTTCGGGTCGCTCCGCACTGGGAAGAGCAGTGGATTGGCCGTGGTCGCCCCTGCTGTGTTCTGACCCACCATGGAGAATGGCGTCAACAGGGCCATGCAAAGGAGCCACATGCCAGTGCCGCCAGATCTTGTGTTCCCGGGTGTGCGCATCGTGTCTCATGTTGGTTGAGTGATCCGAGGTCCGCGGCGACCAGTCAAAGATAGCTCTTCGATGGCACATATTCAGGGAGTCCATCGCTCAAGTCTCGTTGCCAGCCTCGGTCCAGGAGGCCAGAGTCGCCGCACATGGTGCGCCCCATAGTCGCCCTGGACCTGCCTAGCAGGCGTCGGCGCAGGTTGCGGGTATGCCGTACGTGCCGTACGACCGACTGGTGACAAGCCATGCCCGGCTCCCGCGCGTTGGCCAGGAAGGGCGCTGGCACGCATATTGTGGCCCACAGGGTGCACCACATCGACAAGGGCAGGAATGGCTCTGTGCATGTAGGCGAGGGAGTCAGTTGCGGTGGCAAGGCAGAACAAGGTGGGGACGATGGCTACAGCGGGGACAACAGCAGAGCGGCGGCGCGAGTATGTCACCTGGGTTGCCGACCGGTTTGGGGCTCTGGAGCCGGACATGGCGCCCACGGATGGACGTCGGTGGGCGCTGAGCCAGGCCCGCCTGGTACTGGGCCGGGACTTGGCGAAGGCGAATCGCTATCTCGAGTCATTCGAACTCACGGCCGATGCCGACATTTGTTTCATCCGGTTCCTCAGGACGTTGCTGGACTTCCGGGATTCGCCACGCCTCTCCCAAGCGGCCAGGGAACACATTGTCGGCGTCCTCACGTCCTGGCCACAGAACGAGTTGAGCTCCGTGGCGAAGTGGCCTCCTGCTCACACGGAGAACCACGACCTGATGCACCTGAGCATCGGGATGTTCGCCAAGACGTACCGTGGCGGGTCGGTGACGGACCACGTCCGGGAGATCGCGAAGGCCTTGGCTTGGCGGTTCGAGCGCGGGTGGATCGAGTGGAACTCGGCCTGCTACCAGTTCCACTACTCCAATCCCCTGATCATCCTGGCCGATCACGCTCCCGTGGCCAGCTTGCGCCAGCGCGCGCAGGATCTGCTCAATCTGCTGTTGGCCGAACGCGCGTTGCTCAGCGTCAACGGCTTCCTCGGCGGCCCGTCATTCCGGTGCCGGACGGCGGATGCGCATCACTCGCCGACCGACCGGAAGGTCGCCTACCTGCAAGATGCCCGTTACGACGCGTTTCTGCCAACAGTATGGCTGGCCTTTGGGCTCGGGGAGCCTCGGTTCGACTTTGCCCGCGCCCGCGTACCAGGACTGGAACCGGCGACCACGGCCTACGCCAGCGCGAACGAGCCGAGGCTGAAACAGGATGAGGGCATGTTCTTTGCCTGCAGCTCGTTCCAGCCGCATCCGGTGGTGATGGCTTTGGCCGATGAAGCGGCGTCCCGCAGTGAGCTTGTCTACCAGGGCAGGCGGTACTTGGGCTGGCCTGGCGAGGAGCTTGGCGAGAAGCTGTGGGAGTCCCAGCGATGGCTGCCTGGCGCCATCCATTACTACAACACGCCACATGTCTCCATGGGGTCGGTCCATTCATCGGGGTGGATCTGCCAGAGCCGCTACGATCAGGTCCTCTTTGCGGCAGACCCGTCGCAGGGGCTCAGGGTCGAGATGCTCCTCCCGGGCGTGGCCCCGCACAAGCGGCGGTACGAGGCGCGCGGGAGAGTCGTGCAGCACGAGAGCTGGCTTCTGGGACAGGGAACCCTGTTCGAGGATGGGGGCGTGACCAGTCGACGCGTGGGGGCATGGAACGTGTATCGGGTTGGCAAGGGCCTGTGCGCCCACCTCCCACTGCCCGATTCCTACCACGTGTTGCAGGTTTCCGATCTGGACAAGTACGCCAGCGAGGAGGCATTCGTCCAGTCCCTGTCAGCCCCCCGCCTGGCGGATCAGCAGGTCCACGCCATAGGCCGGGACGGGGACCGGATTGTGGTGGATCTGAGCGACATGAGCATCGCCATCGATGGCGTGTCCCGACCGCACCCTCCCACGATGCTGCACGGTTGCCAAGCCATGCAGTCGGCATACGGCAGTGGCAAGACCACGATCCACACCAAGCAGGGCTCCCTGACCTTGGCCCCGACGCCCCTTTCCCCGTAAGGTAGATGAACGGGGTGGCTGACTGACACCAGTCTCACGCCAAACACGGTGTCCTACGCAATCGGCAAAGACGATGCAAGTGGTTGGCTTGGAGGCTTCGGTTGGGCATGGAGTCCACTTGACTGGAGGCAGATAGGCGCTACTATCGTTTGGTACGCGTGTTGTGACCGGCAAGCGGTCATCGAGGTGGAATCGAGAGCTATGCCCGCAAGGAGGACAGACCAGTGAATCGGGATCCCTATCTGCATCGCGGCATCTTGGCTTCGCTGTCGGCGCTTGTTCTGCTGATTGCTGCGGCAGCCCATGGTGCCGACAGCAAGGCAGCACGACCAGCTGCCGGAGCGGCGCGCAGCGTCGGCCACATGGAGGCGCCCCTGGCCTTCGGCGAGGTCATCGATGTGAACCTGCGCGTCGGGCCCAAGGAGAAGCCTGGCGTTCTCACTCTTGCTTGGGTAGTGTTCGAGACGAACGCCGACGGCATCCGAGCGGTCCTGCGAGGCGCCCTGGTCTCGCGCCCCCGAGGCAAGTGGCAAGTGGCTGTACATCTTCTGGATCAGAAAGGGAAGTCTGTCGCAACGCAGTCTGTAGTTGTCGAGAACTCTGGCATGGCTCTCGGCGTGGCAGTCGTTCACGAGGGCGACCTGTCCTTCTCGTTCAAACGGGGACCGGAGCTCGCGGGGGCAACGCGCTTCCGTGTGGAAGTCAGCACGGCGGGCGAGAGGGCACCCACGACCGGGAAGCTGATACGCCCGGACCGGCGCCGGCGCCGCCCCAAAGGAGAGTTCTCGCTCGCGGCGACCATCTCGGGTAGCAGGATCCGCCCCGGCGAGCTTGGCGAGTGTACGCTCTGGCGTTTGGTGAAGCCCTCGAAGCCCTCGAAGCCCGCAGACCCAGTCGAGGGGCTCTCTGTGCTGCACGGTGGCTGGAGCGCTGGTTGGTACGACCCGTTGACGAAACAGACGTGGCAGCCATACGGTTGCTCCCCCTTCGGGAGCAAGAAGAGGAGAGCGCGCATGACATACGATGGGCTTGCTGCCGGCACCTACCGAGTGACGGTGGTCAACTCCTGGAAAGGCGACCCCAGCCCGGCGGGGGCCAGCCAGCCGGTGTCCCTGAGCGACGCGAGTCCAGCGGGGAAGGGGGCAATCAATCTGAAGGGGGAACACGCGCTCTTGATTACGCTCGTTGGAGCCGGCACGGGCCAGCCGCTCCCCGCGACGCGCCTTATCCTGCGCCGCGCCGACGGCATGCCTCTGGTCGCCAACGCGAGTTCCCGTGGTCTCCGCACAGACGAGAAAGGGACCAAGTCGTTCCGCCACCTTGAACCGGGGAGCTACACGGTACACGCTGGCCTGCACGAAGACGTCCGCCGTTGGGAGGTATGCCCCAGCAGTAGCCCCGTGGTTGTGGAGGTCGAGATTGGGGCTCGCGAAACGACGGAGATCATCATTTCTCTGACTGAGCCGCCAAAGTGAGGGCATGGCCGCGGCCGCATCGCTCCGGAATGGCACACCACCACCATGAGAAGAAAGGAAAGGAAAGAGCCATGAGACGAACATGCAGAACCCCCGCAGTGCTTCTTGGCATCCTGGTCCTGAGCCTTGTGTTGTGCCCGGTTGAGGAAGCCTCCGCGCTCCACAACGTGGTTATTCCCGACCAGATGCAGTCTCAGGTGAAGAAGCCCATCAAGCGGACCATCTCGCTCAAGCTCCCGATCAGGGACGTCCACTTCCATTGGGAGTTTCTGGACCGAGCAGAGCTGCTGGCGGGCAAGCTGCTACTCCGCATTACGCGGGATCAGAAGGTCGGAGAGATTGTCGTCTTCCAGGGCGGCAAGTTCGCCAACGGCTGGGGGCCGATGACCGACGAGTCGCTTGGCAAGACCGGGAAGAACCCCATCTACTTCGGGTTCAAGTCCAAGACCACCTATCTCATCGCCCCCGGCGACAAGGTTGAGGTCATCCTGGTCGCCAAGCAGGATCTGAAGGGGATCGGTGCCCTCCTTACCGGGCATTTGCCGGCAGGGACCTACAAGTCCGAGGTGAAGTCGGCATGGTTGACCGACAAGTCGCAGAGGACCCTCATCCCGGGGGCCGAGCAGAACGCAGCGTTCGAGTCCTGGTTGCCGCAGTGGCCCCTCGTCGTGACCAGCGATCAGGGCTGGACACCTCCTGAACGGGCCGAGTCTGTCAGGAAGATGATGAAGCAGGTCGATGCATTGGCAAAGCCCGACCCCGAACCAGCGAAGTGACTCCGCCCACGTCCGCCCGCCTTCTCGCCGAAGATGGGTCTATGCCTCAGAAGCACTTCACGATCGTATAGTGTTGTGGCTCTGGAATTCTCCTCGGGAGTCTGAGCCCATGTTTGTCTTTCGCAAGCACGTCATCGATACCGCCCTTCCCGGCAGGCTATACGCCCAGACGGCACTGGCCGACCTGGATGGGGATGGGCATCTCGTGTATATCACGGGCCAGCAATACGGCACGATTTTTGGCTACCGGATCCAGGCCCCCGGCGACTGGCAGCGGTTTGTTCTTGGCGAGGACTCGCCCTCAGACGTGGGCGGCGCGGTGCTGGATGTGGACGGCGACGGCCTCCCGGATTTTGTGACCGGTGGCGCCTGGTACCGCAACCCAGGCAAGCCCCTGACAACTTACGAGAGGATTGTCTTTGACGCCGACCTGCGCGGCATCCATGACGTGGTGGTGGCCGACATCGACGGCGACGGGCGGCTGGAAGTGCTCACCATGTCGGACCAGAACGATCTGCGCTGGTACAGGATCCCAGATGATCCCCGCCAGCCATGGCCGCACACGCGGATCGGTTCGCCGGTGCACTCTGGTGTTGCCGTTGGCGACTTGACCGGTAACGGGTCTCTCGACGTCGTGCGCACCAGTGTGTGGTTCGAGAACGTGCGCGGCGACGGTTCGGAGTGGGTCGAACACCCTCTCCCGTTCCCGGCCCAGGTCCAGGCGCGTCTCACAGAGCGCTTCATGGTCGATGCAACGCACGCCGTGGTATGCGACGTCAATGGCGACGGCCACAACGACATCGTCATGCTCGAGAACGAGATGACAGGTGGCAAGGTGATGTGGCTGGAGAACGCGTGCGGGGACGGCTCGGAGTGGGTCGTCCACGACATCCGGCTCCCCGACGACGAGATCCGGGGTGCCTACCATTCACTCTACGCGGGCGACCTGGACGGGGACGGGGACATCGATGTGCTCTCGTGTGAGATGGAGGGCATTCCCGGCGAGGGCAAGCCGCGCTATTTCATCTGGGAGAACATGGATGGCAAGGGCGCGGATTGGCGCGAACAC
>JABGQJ010000461.1 GCA_018648945.1 Victivallales bacterium | reverse complement strand
GGTGTGGTGTCCTCCGGGGACGTTCACGATGGGCAGTTCGATGGCCGAACTCCGGGCGGAGGCGGCCCCAGGCACCAAGATGGCCCTTCACACGGACGAGCACAAGGTGACGCTGACGAAGGGCTTCTGGCTTGGGAAACACGAGGTGACGCAGCGGCAGTGGCAGGCGGTGATGGGCAAGAACCCCTCGCACTTCAAGAAGGCCGGTCTCGACGCTCCGGTGGAGAAGGTGTCCTGGAATGACTGCCAGGAGTTCCTGAAGAAGCTGAACGCCCCCGTTGGCCACGAGTACCGGTTGCCCACGGAGGCCGAGTGGGAGTATGCAGCACGGGGCGGCCCGCTGTCCAAGGGGTTCACCTACTCGGGTTCCAACGATGCGGATGATGTGGCTTGGTACCACGAGAACTCCGGAGACCGTCGGTTGGACGATGCAAAGTGGGACTTCAAGAAGCTGCTTGAGAACAAGTGCCGCCCGCATCCAGTGGGGCAGAAGAAACCGAACGAACTGGGACTGTATGACATGAGCGGGAACGTGGCTGAATGGTGCCAGGACCGGTATGGGAAGTACGCGTCGGATGCTGCCGTCGATCCCACCGGCGCCAGGCCACCCGCGTACACCGTGCTCCGGGGCGGCAGCTGGTACAGCGACGCCAGGTACTGCCGTTCGGGCTACCGCAGCAGGGACGGTAGGCCGTGCTCGGTCGGCTATCTTGGGTTCCGCGTCGCTCTCGGCCCGCAGGGCGGCGACGCGCAGGTGGCGAAACCCCCGCAGGGCGGTGGCGCGCAAGTGGCGAAGCCCCCGCAGGGCGGTGACACGAAGACGGTGGACCTTGGCGGCGGGGCGAAGCTGGAGTTGGTGTGGTGTCCTCCGGGGACGTTCACGATGGGGAGCCCCAAGGCCGAGCAGGGCGCCATGGTGGCGGCTGGCCTGAAGCGGGAGTGGGTGGCAGGCGAGACGCAGCACCGGGTGACGCTGACGAAGGGCTTCTGGCTTGGGAAACACGAGGTGACGCAGCGGCAGTGGCAGTCGGTGATGGGCAAAAACCCCTCGCACTTCCAGCATGCTGGCCTGGACGCGCCGGTGGAGTCGGTTTCTTGGAACGACTGCCAAGAGTTCCTGAAGAAGCTGAACGCCCCCGTTGGCCATGCGTATCGGTTGCCTACTGAGTCCGAGTGGGAGTACGCGTGCCGTGCGGGGACGACGACGGCGTTGTACACGGGCGATATCCGGGTCCTCGGGGAACGCAACGCCCCGGCGCTGGACCCGATCGCGTGGTACGGTGGGAACAGCGGGGTTACGTACGAGGGCGGGTACGATTCGAGCGACTGGAAGGAGAAGCAGGAGAACCACCGTCGTGCAGGAACTCAGCCGGTGGGAAAGAAGAGGCCGAATGCTTGGGGTCTGCACGACATGATCGGCAACGTGTGGGAATGGTGCCAGGACTCGTACGGTGACTATCCATCTGGAACCGTCGCTGACCCCAGTGCCGCCAGGACGGGCTCGGTCCGCGTGAACCGGGGTGGCGGCTGGAACGTCATCGCCGGGCGCTGCCGCTCTGCGTACCGCTTCAGGAGCTCGCCGTCGCTCCCGAGCAGCTTCCTCGGGTTCCGCGTCGCCCTCGGCCCAGTTCGATGAGGGCGTTCCGCTCCACCTGTTCGAACTGGGCGGTTCGCCCACGGAGGGGGTGAAGACAGTTTGACCGTTGGCCAGGGCCTCTGTGATGCACGCGTCTACGGTGGCGGTTGTGATGGTCGTGGGGGTGGAGCTTGGTGGCGGGCTCCTAGTTGGTGCTGCGGGGAAAGTGGATGGTGTCCACGATGGTCACAGGGCCGGAAGGCTCCACCTCTGCGCTGTGCTGGTGGTCATACTCGATGGGGACTTGTCTACCGTTTTGGTAGCTTCAGAGGGGGAAGATGGTCGCCATGAACAGGAAGGCACTGGGCAGTCTTATGCTATCTCGGTCGCCTGCGTCCGTGCCCTCGTTCTTCCCCTTGGTGGTGGGGTGGCGACTGGGCCACCTTCATTCGCATCAAGTGGCAAGACGTGCGAGCCATGTGAGGTCGCTCGACTCAGTTTTGGCCCCAAGGCCCGAGAGCCCATATCCATACGCGGCAACGCGGAGTTCCCCCCCGTGCCCCCCTCCCGGCATCCTCAGCAGGGGGGCGACCGTGAGGCACCCTCGAAGCCCTGGTCCAGGGCGTGGCAGCCGCCTCGGTCTGGGTGGTCGGTCTGGATTGGGTGTCGGGGCGGCTTCCTGGTCGGGGCCAGGTCCCGGCTTCTTCCTTCGCGGTCTCTGACACCCAGGGAGGAATCTCTCCCGCCCTCGCTGGCATGCGGGGGCCGGGGGCCGCTACGAGTGTGGTCGCCCTCGACCTGGCATCGCGCCCCGCGCCCTGCTGACTCTCCTGCGATACCGGCGCGGCTGAGGCGCGCTGTCAAGCGTCGCTTCCAGCCGTCTTGTTCGACAGTCCGTACCTTATATGGAACTCGCTTATGACAGCGATGATCCGTTCATCCAAGCGTGAGAGAGTCTCCGTGCGAATGCTCTCCGGAATGCCACCGTAGAATGGCTCTGCAACGCTTCCTGTGATGCAGGCCATCGTGTCAGCATCGCCGCCGAGGGAAACCGCCAAGCGAACCGCATCTTCGAAATCTGAGGAATCGAGAAAGCAGATGAGCGCTTCGGGCACCGTGTGTTGGCAGGACAGATCGCACTTGTAGTCCGGTCGGATATCTTCGACCCGTCGTGTCAGGTCATATCCGAATCGACACTGGATCTCAGCCCGGATGTCAGGTTTGTCCACTTCCTGACGAGCCAGGAAAATGGCCAGGGCAGTGGCTTGTGCGCCACGCACGCCTTCTGGGTGGTCGTGAGTGACCTCCGCAGAGCGCTTGGCTTCTTCAAGCACGGCGTCAACATCAGAATGTGCGTAAGCCACAGGGCTGACTCGCATGGCAGATCCGTTGCCCCAGCTCTGATAGGGTAAGTGGTCGTGGCTGCTCGCCCAGTCGTGAAACCGCGCGCCGTACGGGACACCTGGGTAGCGGTAGTAATAGTCCTCGAGTAATCGAGTGTAATCGCGTTGGCGAAGGAGGGCCTCGGCGACAGCGACAGTCAACACAGTATCGTCTGTAAAGCGGGACGTTGGTCGGAAAAGCGGGAAATCGGTCGTCTTGATCGGCTCGTGCTCATAGGGTGACCCGATGATGTCTCCCGCAATGGCGCCAAGCATGGTCATCTTCTCCTGTCGAACTACTGTAGCAGCGTGTAGATGGCGTCGTCGGGGAGCACGAGCTTCAGTCCGCCGTTGGCGCTGGTCGCGTCGGCCCGGCGGTCGGTGGTGTAGCCGTTGCCATCGAGAATGATCGCCTGGGTCGCTCTGGTCCTGACGGTGATGGTGGCGGCGATCCGGCGCACGTTCAGCGGGTAGCCCCCGAGGTCCGTAATGCGGTGGTGTTTCCCAACCGGTTCGGTGGCGAAGCCAAAGGGCTTGTCCTCGGTCGCGGCCTGCACCAGGATGCGCTTGGACTCGGCGAGGGGCTTGCCGTCCAGGGAGATCACCAGCACCGAGCCGTACTCGTTGGCCGACTCGATGGTCACCTGCCCCAGCTTGATGGGGCCGGCGGCCCCGAGGAAGCCGGTGGCCCCCTGTGCCCGTGGGGCGTCGATGCACAGCACCCCCTGGTTGTAGTTCCAGAGCAGCTCCCCGGTCATGCTGGCGACAGTCCCGGCGCGCGGGTCGATGTAGTCCCCGAGCGGAATGGCATCCACCCTGGATTCCCCGTCGTGGAACTCCTGCCGGACCGGACCGACGAAAAAGGCGCGCGGGTCGATGCTGCCCTTGCTCGTGGAACTGCTTCCCTCCTTGTCGCCAATCGCGGCGACCCAGAGGGCATCCTTGCCACTGACGGCGTGGATTCGCGTCCCTTGGAGGGCGAACGCACTCGCGAAGCCGACCTTCTCGTGTACGGCGGGTCCCTTCGGCTGCGCGACATCGCCGCGCCGGTACATCAGAGCGGCACCGGGGAACTGGCCAAGGACAGTGGGGTTGTTCAGATCCCAAACGGCCATGGGCGTCTGCCATTCGCTGGAGCCCAGGGCGAAGAAACACCAGCCGTCGATGCCCATCATGCTCCCGTAGGAGGCGACCAGCAGCGGCCACTCCGCGCGGAACCGGTTCGGACGGGTCCAGTTGTTCTCGGTGACCATGAAGGGGTGCCCGTGGATCAGCGGGGTGGCCAGCGGCCCGGGCATGGAGGGTGTCTTGAGGGCCGAGACGGAGCCGAAGATGTCGTTGACCTCCACGGCGTAGAACCGCTGCTGGGCCTTCTTCGTGGGGTATTCCGTGCTGAAGTAGCTGTTGCGCAGCACAGCGTCGGTGGTCGTGTAGCTGTAGCGTTCCAGCCCGCCTAGGATGCGGTCGTCGGCGGTCTTCCAGTTGGAGGCGGTGATCAGGGAACCGACCCCGATGTCATTCCTCAGCATGGTGCGGAAGCGCCGGTAGTAGTCGCGCATGGCCTCGACCATCCACCGGAGCTGATCGCCCGCTCGCTTCCCGTTGCGCTGGTTGACGGCCCAGTCGGCCCCGCCCAGGAACCCGGCCCCGTACACCCCGAGTCGCCCCTCGGCGGGCCTGTCAGGGGAGTGCTTCCTGCTCGGCCCCCAGGCCGCCAGGGCGTCTTCGACGGAACCGTACCGTGCGGCCGCCCACGCGCCGAAGCTGGCCTCGACCAGAGCGCTCTCCGCCGGCGAGAAGCGTCCGGGATTGAAGGTGTGGAACAGGAGGCTGGACTCGTTGTTGATCTCCACGAAAGCCAGCGCCGTCTCCTTCGCCAGCGGCACGCCCGTGTAGGGATTGACGGGGTCGAGGATGGCTTTGGCGTAGCCCCGGTAGAATGTCTGGAACTCGGGTGCGAGGAACGGCAGGGCCACCGCCGTCCTCTCCTTGTCAAACCCAGGGACAATGCCCTTCGGCAACGGGTCGCTCGTGTGCCAGTAGAGATGCCCGAAGTAGCTGTAGATGCCCTGCTTCTTCAGCGCCGCGACCACGTAGTGGATCTTGCCCAGGCTGCGCGCGAAGGCGTCCCTGTTGCCCCTCAGGTACTGCGAGTAGAGCCCGCTGAGCTGCATGCGGACGAGGTTGACGCCGTTCTTGCGGAGGCGCTTGGCCCAGCGGTCGATGTTGGCGCGGTCGTTGTCCTGCAGGTTGGCCTGCACCATCCAGAAGCGCACCGGTTCGCCGTTCCCGAGGCGGAAGCGCTCGCCGTCGCGCCGTACATAGCCGTTTGCTCCTGCGGTTGCCTCGTTCAGGTGGCCGAGGTCGATGGGCGACGTCCCATCCAGGGGGTCTGGATCCGGCTCCCAGGCGAAGCAACCGTCGGCGGCATGCCCGGTCTTCTCCCCGGGCCGGAGTTTCCCGCGCGGCGCAAACGGTTGGTTGGTCAACAGGAAGCAATCGATGCACCCCTTGTTGTCGAGGGACTGGATCTCGAACCGTAGCTTGCCCGCCTGCAGTTCCACGGTCCCCAGCGCGACCCAGTTCGCTCCCCAGTGCTTCTGCAGGTAGGTGTTGTCTAGCAGGGCGATGTCCCGACCGCACTCTCGCCAGTCCATCGCGCCGAAACGCCACCGGAAGGGCCCGTGCTTCCAGAACTTGCGCACGTAGAGATCGTAGGTGCCTTTGGCGGGCACACGTATCGTGTAGCGTGCGAAGGCCCGGGTCCCGTCTTTGGGCTGGCCTACTGTCAGCCAGCGTCCTCCCGACAGCTTCGCCTGCTGCTCCGCCGTGCGGTTGCCCGGCGAGTTCATGTCCACGGGGTTGGGGATGTTTGTCTCGGTGGGGGTTTCGGCCTCCCACCAGGCCGAGTCGGCGGATGCTACAGACACCGCCAAAGCGCAGAGACCGGAGAGCGCTAGATTCCGGAGCGTACCCATGGGCATTTCCTCCATCGTCCAGACATCTGGCACCGGGACGGTACCCGAGCGTCATGCCGCTGGTCTGGATCGACCGTTTGCGGTTCACAGACCTGGTTGGTAGCAACGGCGGATTGCCTATGCACCCGTGGTCCATAGCAAGGTAGCCCCATGCACGCTCCCGGGCAAGATCGCTGGGCTGGTCGCAGAACGTCAGGTCGGGTCGTGCTTGGCCGCCGAGCAAACTGTCTTGGGCTCCCGTGCAACCCCGGGCCTTGTGGCGCTATCCCAGCAGATAGTCCCCGCTGCCCCTACAATTCGGCCCTTGGAGGGCTGGGATGGCCGGGGGGGCACATCCCGCGGGGTTCGCCTTTTCTG
>JABGQJ010000460.1 GCA_018648945.1 Victivallales bacterium | reverse complement strand
CGACGCGCCCCTGCGCGAGGATTGGCCGTATGAGGAGCCCAATGACCTGGCGGGCATTCAGGCCGCGAGCGCTGGTGACCGGGAGACTGGCCAGACGGGGAGCATCGCCCCAGTTGCGGCGGTCGACAAGGCGCGGACAGCCTTCTACGGTGCGGTATGTGGCTGCATGTTGGGGAAACCAGTGGAGTGCAATCCCACGCTGGATCAGCTTCGCGAGGCAGGCGAGAAGGTCGGGCAGTGGCCGCTGGACGACTACATCACCGAGGCGTTCCTTCAGGCCCTTGGGCGAGGGCATGGGAGCCACGGCGAGACCTGCCGCGACACGATTGCGTGGGTCGCGCCGGACGATGACATCAACTACACCATCATGGGCATGCTCATGCTGGAGAACCACGGGGTTGGTTTCACCAGGCCCCAGCTCTGTGACGCATGGCTCCACAACCTGCCGCCACTCTGGACATTTGGTCCGGAACGGACATTCCTGCTCAAGGCAGGCATGCAGTCTGTCTATGGCGTTGGCAGCGGGGACGAGGACTCGCTCGACGCGTTCACGGCCCGCTGGAACCCCAACGACGAGGCATGCGGCGCGGCGATCCGCGTGGACGCCTACGGCTATGCCTGTCCGGGACAGCCAGCATTGGCCGCCGAACTGGCGTGGCGGGATGCGGGGATGACCCACAACCGCACCGGCATCTACGGGGCCATGTTCGTGGGCGCTGCCATCGCTGCCGCCTTTGTGGCCGAGAGCCCGATGGCGATCTTCCGCGAAGCGCTTAAGCATGTGCCGCAGAAGAGCCGCTTCTTCGAGATCGTGGCGGACAGCTATGAGATGGTCGATGCCGCCTCCGACTGGCTCGAGGGATACCGGGCGATCAACGCCAAGTATGGCCAGTACGGGCACTGCCAGATCTACCAGGAATCGGCGCTGCTGATCAATTCCGCCAAGTTCGCTACGTCCGTCGACGACGGCTTCTGCAAGCAAGTAATGTCCGGGGCCGACACGGACTGCTACGGCGAGATCATCGGCTCCATCCTCGGCGCGTATTACGGGCCGGGGCATCTGGACCCCCGCTGGCTGGCGCCCTTCGGCAACCGTCTCCACACCTCACTCGCCAGCTTCCATGAACAGGACCTGGCCAAGGTCGCCGAACGCATGGCCCAACTGCCGAAGCTGACGCTGGTGGGCTGAACGCCAGTCGACTGGATGGAACAGGGAGGCATCATGGAAGAGAGAGACGAGGCATCGGTGAAGAGATCCCATCCGAAACTGGGGATGTGGTCGGTCGCGCTTGCTCTGCTGTTTGGCCTTGGTTTCTGGGTTTTCGGCCCTGGACTCAGCAGGCTTTTCGGCTCACTGACTGGCCTGGAGAGATGGCTCTTTAGCTCTGCCTGTCTCTATGTTTCCGTGGGGATGTGCGTATTGGGTCTCGTGCTGGCGGGAGTTGGGCTGACTACACACGGCAAGAACAAGCGTTACTGCAAACTTGGGTTCTGGCTGAACGCCGTCTTCCTGATCCCGATCTCCCTGCTGGCTCTTGCGCTCCTAATCAGGTGGAAATCGACCCATGCGATTGCTCCTGATGAGAGGTTCAGCGGTGTCACGGAGGTGCATTTCGAGATGCGCTATCTTGACAAGTCTGGGGACGGGCCGGACCGCGACATGGAGTTCACGGTCGATGACCCGCATGAGGTCAGAGGGCTGACCCAGAAGATCCGGCTTCGGCGGTCCAGCGGACCCACGTGTGGCTGGCACTCGATAGCACGTTTCATGACGGGCGATGAGGTGACAGAAGTGTCGTTTTGCAGCCACTGCTTCGACATCGAGACGCCAGATGGGACTTGCGAGTACAACGAGGTCCACTATGTATTCTACCAATTGGTGCAGGAGTACGAGGAGCGGGAGAGGCTGAGGCGGAACAAGGGCATTGGTGAACCGCCACCATCCCCGCCCTAGCTTCGCTTCATACACCCTATACACATTTGGGCAAGTCTGAACGATGCCCGCGCACCACCCGGTGCTGTCACACCCCCCAGACGAGTAGTCGCTGGCTCGATGAGCCTGCGATCCGGGGGAGGCGTTGCAGAGGAGCAAGATCCTGGCCTTCCCGGCTGGGACTGCGGCATGGCGTGGGACGAGAGGACTCGCGCGCTCATCGAGCACGCGACTACCTAGTCTCCGGCTTTGCACGGCTCCTCTGGGGGACAAGGAACTCCGGCGACTGATCTGCATCAGGAAACAGCGCGATGCACGCCCCACACCACTGGGCGGTCTGAGGGGGAACTTCGCTAGCCCTCCCACTTGCCATTCCGCCACGGCACGAAGGCGGCGTGCTTGCCGCGTCTGAGCCCACCCGACTGGAATCTTGGACTGCTTCTACTCTTGGGGATGGGGCGCGCTATGGTAGTGGGCAGTTCTGGACAATGCCCTTCCCATCGGAGATGTGGTTCATGAAGACGCTTCTGTATGCCGGCCTCACTGCGCTTTCCCTTTTTTCCGTTCAGGCCCAGATCACCGACGATTTCTCGGCGGGGGGCTGGACGCAGTTCGCGAACACGCCGGGCACCATGACGGTCGTGCCGGGGAAGCTGTATCTGAAGGACGGCCCGGAAGAGCCGAACTGGATCACGGCCAGCAAGGTCTTCACGGTGGATGTGGACAAGACGCCCATCTTCATGGTCAAGGTGTTGGACGCATCGGACAGCGGGACAATCAAGCTCATCCGACAGGAGCCGCGCGACAAGCGGGTGGCGATGAACCCCGACCGGCCAGGCCTCTATACGGTTGATATGCGCAAGCGGTTCAAGTGGAAGGGCAAGATCGACATTGAGACGTGCCTCTACGCCATCGGCGACGAGGAGGAGATCACTTATGCCTATGTGAAGTTCACCGACAAGCTGACGCCCGAGGAAGAGAAGCAGATCAAGGACCGGGCGGCTGGCGGCAACGTGCGGCTGAGCGTCGCTCCGTTCGAGGTCGTTCCTCTGTTCAATGCCTGCGGCGTCTACTTCCGGAGCCCGGAGCGGGCTGCTTTGTCGATGTCGTACCGCACGCAGGGGGGCGAATGGCTGCCCGCATTCCGGCCAGCCTACTTCCCGGAGGATGGCATGTACCGGGGCAGCATCGTGGACCTCGAGGAGGACACGGCCTACGAACTGAAAATCGCGGGGGGGAACGGCACGGTACTTGCTCAGGAAGCGTTCCGGACCTGGCGGACGGAAGTCCCTGTCGCCAAGACCATCGTGCTCGATGAGACCAACTTCACGGGACACCTCAAGATCAAGGAATCCGGCACGCCGGATGGCTGGATCAAGATCACCGCCAAGCCCGGCTTCGTGCTGCAGAACGAGCGTACGGGGCCGCTCCTTGAGCTGTCCAAGCAGCGCTACATCCTCCTGGAGGGGCTGACCATCCGCGGCGGGCTGAAGGAGGCGATCTCGATCAAGAGGTGCGAGTACATTCGGGTGGTGAACTGCGACATCGCCGGCTGGGGCCGGATCGGGACACAGCGCTTCGATCTCGACGGCAAGTACTTCACCGAGCGCGGCAGCGCGATCAACTGGGACAGTGCCATTCTGGTCAGCCGCAGCCTCGGGACTGTGGTCGAGCGCTGCTACATCCACGATCCAGTCAGCACGGCCAATTCCTGGTACTACTCCCATCCATCCGGGCCGCAGGCGGTCGGTATGGACAAGCCCCGGTCCACGGTCGTGCGCTACAACGACTTCATCGGCAGCGACAAGCACCGCTGGAATGACGCCATCGAGGGGGCGGGCAACTTCCACATCGACGGCGGCTTCAACCGGGATGCCGACATCTATGGCAACATGATCTGTTTCGCCAACGATGACTCACTGGAGATCGACGGGGGGCAGACCAATGTCCGGGTCTTCGACAACAAGTTCGAGGGTTGCCTGTGCGGCACGAGCATCCAGGGCTGCATGTCGGGGCCATCCTACGTGTTCCGCAATCTGATGGTGAACATGGGGGATGAGCGGGACCTGGCCGGGCAGACCATCAAGACCTCGTCCTACGCCAATGGCCCAAGCGCGGTCTCGTTCATTTTTGGCAACACCTGCTATGGCAGATCCGGGGACCTGTCTCTGCCTCGCAATCTGCGTATCATGGCCAAGAACAACATCTTCGCCGGTCGGCGTGCCATCGCCGGACGGAGCGGGAGCCCGCAGTCAGAGTGCGACTACAACCTGCTGTCGACGGGCGACCCCACGGACGAGAAGCACGGGATCATCACCCAGCCCGGGCTCGTCGATCCGGCGGCTGGGCTATTCACGCTGAGCAAGACCTCCGCTGCCGTCGGCAAGGGCACGGTACTCGCGAACTTCTCTCCCGGGAAGGACGGTAAGGTCGATATGGGGGCCATGCCGCTTGGCTCGGATCGCGCGCTTCCCTTCCGCCCCGTCCCCGTCTACCTCGACCGCCACCAGTTGGGGTTCTCGGCGGCGGAGACCAAGGCGCGCCAGCCGAAGACCGTCAACGTGTCCGTCAAGGGCGATGGATTCTCGACCCCGTACCGGATTGCCAAGAACAGTGCCTTCGATTGGTTCTCGGTCACACCCGAGAATGGCGTGCTGCAGACCGGCAAAGCGGTGACCTTCACGGTCAGCATGCATCCCGAGAAGATGAGGTCGCGGGCGACCTACAAAGGCGCCTTCCTCATCCGCTTGCCCAATGGCTATTCGCGCCCAGTCATGGTCTATGCCAAGACCGATTTCGTGCCGGTGAGCAAGCCATCGCGTGATGGTGTCTGGGTGAGCTACCTGGAGGCGGAAGCGCCCACCGGCGGCAAGGCATATGACACGGTCGATGATCCTGCCGCGTCCGGCGGCAAGGCGGTTCTTCTGGCGGGGGATGCTGAGAAGGATCCGACCGAATACCAGTTCACCGCGCCCAAGGATGGGGTCTACTTCGTGCTTCTCCGAGTGAAGTCGGAGGAACCAACAACCATGCACGACTCCCTCTTCTTCGGAATCGATGACGGACCATTCAAGCGGAGCCAACTGCGGAGCTCCAGCGCCTGGGTCTGGACGATGGCCGCCCAGAACCGGTCCATGTCCCTGATCTGCCTCCAACCATTCAAGCTCAAGGCCGGGGAGCATGTTCTGAAGATCGCTCCCCGCGAGTCCATCTACCTGGACCTCATCGCCATCACGGACAATCCGAAGATGTTCGAGTAGGGACGCTGGGATCAGAGGCCCTGGCGTTGCCAATGCTGGTTCCAGCCGCAGCCCCTGGCGGGGCGTTCCCGGGGGGAAATGTCGGCGTAGAGGATGATCTCGGCATTGGCGCCATACGGTCCCTGGAGGATTTCCTCCCCGTCTGGGTCGATCAGGAGAGAGCAGCCGATGCAGTTGCGCCCTGCCCATGGCCCCGCCGGGATGCGCCCCACGTTGCTCGCACCAGCAATCCAGACGCCGAATTCCTCGGCCACGGGCTGGTAGGCGTGCCGCCACGTGTCGCCGTAGGGCTGTTTGTCGTTGTCATGGTCGCTGGGCATGGCCCAGGCGCTGGGCGAGAGGATCACATCGGCGCCCATATAGCAGAGCGCTCGGCTCAGCACCCGATCCCTGGTGAAACCGTCGGCGCAGATCATCAGTCCCAGAGTGCCCAGCTCCGTATGCACCACGTTCAGTCGGTCGCCCTGGTCGTAGTACTCGTGCCCGATGTCCAGCTCGTTGAGCTTCCGGTGTCGGCAGAGAACCTGGCCGTCTCGGTCGATGACGGCGGCAGAGTTGTAGACGCGTTCTCCGTCGCGCTCCGTCAGTCCGGAGCAGATCAGAACGCGATGCCGCTGTGCCGCCTGGGCCAATCTGCTGGCGGGCTCGCCACCCGGCACGGGTTCCGCCTGGCTCCTGGCCGAGGGATCGGTCCAACCCAGGTCCATGGTCTCCGGCAGGAGCACAAGATCCGCGCCATTCTCGGCAGCCTCGGCGATCATCTCCTCGGCATGGGCGAGATTCCGCTGCTTCTCGCCCCCTTCCACACGCATCTGAACCATCGCCAGTCGAAAGGTCATGGGCCCATCCTGACCGATTGTGAGTAGGCCCCAAGGCTAGCCTCTGTGCGAAGGGTGTCAAGAGCCATGCGCCGCTGAGTGATTGCGCCGGGACGCGGGGGCGTGTAGGGTTCCGTATACATGTTCAGCAAGAGGTGGGTACCATGGCCACGATCACACGACGGCAGTTCATCGGCGGTACGGCTGGGGCTTCTGGATTCCTCCTGCTGCCGGCTTGGGGGGAAGGCGGAACTCCCGGCGGGCGGATCGCGATGGCCTGCATTGGCGTGGGCGGTCG
>JABGQJ010000046.1:18214-20553 GCA_018648945.1 Victivallales bacterium | reverse complement strand
ATCAACATGGACGTCGACAAGATCGAGGCTGCCATCACCCCCCGCACCAAAGCGATCGTGGCAGTGAACCTGCATGGGCTCGCCCTCAACTTCGAGAAACTGATGACCGTGGCGCGCAAGCATGGGCTGAAGGTGATCGAGGACTGCTGCCAGTCGCATGGAGCGCTCTTCAACGGCCAGAAGGTCGGGACGTTTGGCGACGCGGCCGCGTTCTCCTTCAACCAGAACAAATGCATGTGCTGCGGCGAAGGGGGGATGTTCGTGACCAACGACGAGGAGATCCGCCGCAACGCATCGAGCTTGTGGAGCTTTGGCGAAACCCGTCGGCCGGAGCAGTCGCGGGACTACCATGCCTACGCGCTGGGTTGGATGTACCGCAACAACGAGATCACCGCCGCCTTTGCCCGCGCCCAATTGGCCAAGTACCCCGAGCACTTTGCCAGATTGCGCGCCAATGGCCAGACACTGAACGAACGCCTCCCCGGCACCAAGGCCCTCATTCTGCCCACCGAACCCGCAGGCCACACCCACAACTGGTACAACTACAATCTGCGGATCGACTTCGCGGCAGCAGGCTGGACGGGAGACAAATCCCGCTTCCGCGACGCGGTGAACCGAGCACTCAATGCTGAAGGCATCCCCACCAGTATCTGGCAGCGCTTCATCCTGCCGCAGATGACCGTGTTCCAGGCCAAGAACGCCTATGGCGACGGGTTCCCTTGGTCGATCCCCGGCGCGGACGAAGGGGTGGACTACACCCCGGAGAACTACCCCGTGGCCCTCCGCCACTGCGAGAGCTACATCGCTCTGGTCATGGCCCTGCGCGCCCCGAATGGCCCAGAGATTTCCGAGCCGGTCGCCGATGGGATCCGCAAGGTCTTCGAGAACATCGACCAGATCGATCCCGAGCGGATTCTCGGGTAGTTCTCAGGACCAAGCTCAGAACTCGCCAAAGGCGTCGAGCAGGGGCTGTAGCACGGCGGTTGCCATCCCCACGTTGTTCTCTCGTCCGTGTCCACGGGCCACGGATGCGTCGGAATTGGCGCCGCAGGCATGCCGCCGGTCACCGGTCAACGCCTGCCGCCCAAGAGCGAAGTAAGCCCGAGCCAGATCCACTGCCTGGCGCGCCAGTTCCTCGCTCTCCAAGAGCTCGGCCGCCGTTGCCAGAAGCATGGGGCTCAGTTGGCGGGGTTCACCATCCTCAAACCACTCCGGCTTGTCCGTCCGCTTGCCAATCCCTGGGGGACGTCGTCCCTCGCGTTTCATCGGTTCCACACCCAGCATCTGGGGCGCCCATTCGAGCCGTTCGTATGCCAACTTCAGCGCCCCGTCATAGCGCAAGTCCCACTCTTCCTCCCGGTACTGCACCAACGCATGTACGGCGGCGCCCGCGTCGGGGTCGCCAATCTGGGTCACCAGTACATCCAGCAGTCGCCGAACCGCCGCCAGCCACCTTTCTTCGCCGGTGATGCGGTGCAGGGCGAGGAATGCGTCGATGGCCCCGGAAGCCAGCAGGTTCTCGGCGCGGTCCACATCGTCCACCAGCGTCCCGGCCATACCCACAAACTGGTAGTTTGCCTGCAGTTCCTCGTCTGCCGCATACAGCGGGCCACTTGGCAGCAATGCCGCTGGCAGGCAGGGGCCATCGATGATCGCATCCGCCCAACGCCCGGCATGCATCTCCGCCAAGGTCAGGTACCGTTCCTCACCCAGCGCTTCGTGGGCCAGCAAGGCCAGGTTGGCCAGACGCATGTGGTCTGCCACATTCGCCCCGAAGCCCGGCTCTTCCCGGACCTCGCTCGTCCCCAGCCACATGGACCGGAAAAGCCCCGTGGACCAATCGAACCATGCCGGAATGTCCGACACCCAGTTGCCCAGGTGCTCGCACGCGTCCCGGATCTGCTCGCGCGTCTCCTGGTCCTCCGGGGCGAGCCGGTGCAGCATAGCCAGAAACAGACCGAAGTGTTCCGTCCCATGGTGCGCTTCCTGCTTGCGCCAGTAGCCGTGGTGCCACGCATCGCTTGCCACGTGGTGGTCCCGAATCTCATCCCGCCACCGGGTCATCACTGTCAGCAGATCACGGTTCCCAGCAAGAACCAGCGGTTCCCAAGCCAGCGTGAAGTTCACTTGATCGTGCCCATCGCCCGGCCCGGTCGTGTCGTACTCTCGCACGCACTGCTCGGCCCACTCGGTCAACTCCGCCTGGAATGCTGAAGCGGCCTCTGCGAAAGTTGGCGACACGGGGATCTCGATCTCGTGCATGGCTATCTCTCCTGGCGCCAACTGAACAGGCTTCCCAACTCGTCGGGCGGGTCCGGTTCGCCCAGCGACCAGTTGAT
>JABGQJ010000046.1:0-18126 GCA_018648945.1 Victivallales bacterium | reverse complement strand
GATTGCGCCGATTCCACCACCGTCGCATCCCCCAGGAGCCGACGTTTCTTACGGGCAGGGCCACCCCAGAGAACAAACACTGCTTGCTGCCGTTCGGCTACAGTGCGCAAAACCGCATCGGTCAACGTCTCCCAGCCCTGTTTGCGATGGGAGTGCGCCTCGTGAGCACGCACGGTGAGCACGGTGTTCAGCAGCAGAACGCCCTGCTCTGCCCAGCCCGACAGACAGCCGTTCGGCGGCGGTTCTACCCCCAAATCATCCCGCAGTTCTCGGTAGATATTGCGCAGCGACGGGGGCAGAGGCACCCCCGGCTGCACCGAAAAAGCCAGCCCATGGGCCTGCCCCTCGCCGTGGTATGGGTCTTGCCCAATGATGACGACCCGCGTTTCGGCCAGTGATGTCGACGTCAGCGCCGCAAACACATCAGCCGCCGCTGGGAACACCACATTGGTCCCCCGCTCGGTCGCCTCGTACTCCGCCAATGCGGCGACATAGGGTGCGGCCAGCTCATCGGCGAGCGCCTCGCGCCAGTCTTGTGGGATTCGCTCCAGGAAGCAGTCTATCATCTACTTGGCCAACTCCTCGATGGCCTCGGCCAGCTTACGGCGATGTGCCTCCACTGGGGCCGGATCGGTCGTGAAGTCCGTGCGGGTGACCGTGACCGCCCCAGGCACGGTAAGCAGCGCGGTGTAGGCCTGGCGCTTCCGCTTGGGCAGACGGTCGCCCTTCGTCTTCAGGAGGCGTTTGAGAATCGCGAAATACTCGTAGTCCTCGATCCCGTCCCGCAACATCTCCCAGCGAATCGAGTCCACCGGCCCGTCGAGAACGGGAGCAGCGGGATTACCGTCGGCCGCCGCCTCGGGCGGGTAGATGAAGCGTCCATCCCCGTTGCCCCAGGCGCGCTTGGTGCCCTTGGGCGTGCTGTAGCCCGACACCCACCCCATCGGATCCTCGTAGGGATTCTGGAGACTGTCGGGATAGGCTGCGCCGCTGCTCCAGTAGTTGGTCTCCCAGACCAGAATGCCATCGATCTCGCGTTTCCACGTCTGCCACAACCACACGCGCATTTCCGTACCCGGATGGTCGATGAAAAGCGTGGCATACGGGGCTTTGGGACCGGTGCAGACGTACCACCAGAAGCGGTCGCCCGCCGCCCGGCGTTCCGCTCCGAGATCGTCCTGGTAACTGCTAGACACCGGACACCAGAGATTGGGACCGCCAATCAGCCCCTCCTCAATCTGCTCGGTAAGCATCCGTCGCAGACCTGGCGCGTGGGTTTTCAGCTTCTGGAAGCCGCTCATGACGAAATCGTAGTCTTTGGGGTCGGGCTCGTCGAACCAGTAGATGAAGGCCTCGTCCAGCCAGCCCTTTTCATCCAGATGGCTCTCGATGCCTTTCAGGTACCGCGAGAAGGCGGTCTTGTAGCCCTCGGTTTCCTCGCTATAGCCCAGCAGAGAGGGATCGTGCCGCGCATGGAACGTGCCGCCACCCATCCCCTGTAGGCCCATGCGGAAGGTGTTGAAGTGGTACTCGTCGATCGCCTTCGTCATTGCCTTGTCCCAGGCCGTCCAGTCGAAGGTCGGCCGCAAGGCATCCAGCGGCAGCGGTTCGAAATCGCCCTCAGCCACCACCTTTCCCGTATCCAGATCGGTTACTTCGAGGTCGTCGAAGCGGACGCCGCCGGTGTAACGCCCGTCTTCGGCATAGAGCGTGGCCCAGAGGGTGATACGCATACTCGCCGCGCCCTCGGGGAAACGGTCGATCACCCGGTCCACTGCCTGCCATGTGCCGTCGCCGGTGAAGTGCATGTCGTTGTTGCGGCCAGACATCCACTGCTTGTTCGTGTCGTAGTGGTTGAAGGTCACGAGGAACTCATGCCCCGGCTGGAGCGTACGGTAGCGGAAGCGCAGCCGGAGGCCCTTCTTCGGGAGCGCGACATGCTCGGCAAACTGCGCGGAGGCGCCGCCCGTCTCCGAAGTATCGTTCACCAGCAGCGACGCCTTCCCGGACATCTTGTCCGTCTCATCCCGCTGGCCACCATGCCAGCTCCCCAGGCTTGGCCAGTCCACCCGCACCGAATCAAGGGGCGCGGGATTGTAGGGGGAGATGTGGTGGTCACTGAAATTCTGCAAGTACTTGTCAAGCACCTCGCGCCGCTGTTGCGGGTCGGTCAGTTTCTGGTATTGGAACGCCCTGTGGGGGGAGAAGCCAAACGCTGTCTGGCACGTCATGCGGTCCGGCAGCGTGAAGCCGAACACCTGCACGCGGAGGGGAACCGTGGCGCTCCAGCCCGCCGCCGTCAGCTTCAGTTCCCCCTTGTAGGTCCCCGGGGCAGCGTTCGCGGGAGCTTTGACGCGGACCCACAGCGGCTGGTTCTGCCCGGCGGCAAGATCCAGTGGTTTGGTGAGCGGCGGCAATGGATCGGGCCAGGCGGCCACCAGGCCGGTGCGGTCGGTGGGGCGCTCCACGTTCACATAGGCAACGCGCAGAATCTCAATCGCGCTGGCCGGAATCTCTCGACCGCGCGAACGCAGACTGCTCGCCTGCACCTTCAGCCCCTTCAGATCATCCTGCGGACGCACCACCAACTGCACGGCTTCTGCCTCGTTGCGGGCCATGGCCAGTTCAAGCGCCTTGGCCTTCGCCTCTGGCAGCGCCCGGGTCCTTGGCACCTTCCAGCCGGAGGCCGCCCGCCACAACGCCACCGACTCGCTGCCGCCCGGCACCAGTTCGCCATAGTGGGAGGCATAGAACTCGGGGACGAAGAGATCCGTCTTCGCCTGGTACTCCTTGCCGATACTGAAGGCCACGGTCCATTCGCCCGTACCGGGGATCTCGAAGGGCACGGAGAGCCGGTTGCTGCCGGGTTTGATGCCAATCTGTCTGCGCGTGGTGCTCTTGGGGAGCGTCTCGTCCGAGCGCCAGAGCTTGATGTCACAGGGCAGCAGCATGGTCTTGCCGGGGTTGGTCACGGCCAGATCCAGCGCGTTTTTGCCGCCGGGCACGCCCTCTCCAAGGCCAAGCACGTCCACCTTCAGTTGGGGATGCTCCTTCAACACGACCAGGTAGCGAGTGCTGCCCTTCATGTCCCGGTCCACGGGCTTGCGCAGTGTGGCCTGGTAGCGGAATCCATGCACCTGGAAGGAACCCGGATCACTCTGCGCCGCCCCGACCTTCTGCTTGGTCTCTGCCCGCAACCGAATCCGGATCTCCTTGGCCGGAAAGAACCCCTCGGGAAGGGCCTGGGTGACCGTGCCCTTCTCCCCGAGCAAACCGATGGCCTGCCAGGGCTTGCCGTCGGCGCTGGCTTCCACGATCAGTTGGCCGCCGCTGTAGTAGCCCACGGTCACCTCCACCTCACCGGAAACCTGCGTGTGGTCACCCACTTGATGCGCGTAAATCACTTCGCTGTTCGCCCCGAACGTCCACCGATTGGAGTTGAAGTTACAGGCCGCGAGCGCCAGCGGACGGGACGAGTTGCGCCCATCGCTGTTCAAGGGAGCCCGGAAGGTGTAGCTGCCGCCCGACACGTCCTCGCCATCCCCCAGGACAAGGGCATCCTGACGGGCATGGATCGCCTGCACCTCCTCCACCACGACATCGTCAAAGGCGATCTCGCCGGATGCGTGCCACTGGCCGAACCGTAGCCAGGAGCTCTCTGCGGACAGATTGTGTGGTGCCAGAAAGACCCCCCGATAGCGGCGCCATTCGGTTGGCGGAACCCCAATATCCATGTTGCAGAACACCGGCCCGGTCACAGCCGTGCCGCCGCCCGCATCCGCCGACCTTGCCCGGAAGCTCACGCGATACAGCTTGCCTGGCTCGAAGGGCAGACTCGAAGAGCGCCAGTAGCCCATATCGTTGCCATCGCCACGCACGAACACATGCCCCCCTAGCCTGCTCCGCCAACCGCCGGAGCCATCAACCAACTGCCAGCCGTCCGGCTGCTCTCCCTGCCCCTTTTCAAACGTACCATTGGGGACCTCAATGGCCCAGGCGGCGACACTAAACAGACCCAGCAGGCAGCAGAGCTTCATGGTCGGGCATTCCTTCGTTGGCTAGTGGTGGTCTCTGCGAATGTACTTCGGGAGACCAGCCAGTGCCATGCCTTTCACTAGTTGCACGGTTGCCGGGGTGGAGTAGGGTTCGGGAACTGCAACACCGGAGATGCCCATGCCTGTCCTGTCCGCACCCTATTCCTACCACAACCACAGCACCTGGAGCGACGGCACCCGGTCCGTCGCCGAGATGGTGACGGCCGCCGCCGCCAGCGGGTTGACCGAGTTCGGGATAAGCGACCACTATGTGTTGATCCCCCACCAGCCGAACAACGGCAGCGAGTGGAGCATGCCGCTGGCGCGACTGGACGAGTATGCCGCTGAAGTGCAGGCGACAACGCGCGATGGCATCACCGTGCGCCTGGGAATCGAGGCGGACTTCTTCCCGGAGACTTGGCAGGAACTGCCCGGACGGTTCGCGGGCATCGCCTTCGACTACGTAATCGGGTCCGTCCACTACGCCGACGCGTTCCCCATCGACTGCAGTCTCAGCTACTGGACGCCGCTCAGCCAGGACGAAGTGGATGAGGTGTACCGGGTCTACTGGATTCGCATCCGGCAACTGGCCGAGTGCGGAATGTTCGATCTCGTCGGGCATCTGGACCTGCCCAAGAAGTTCGGCTACTACCCCGTCGCAGACCTGTCGCCCGAGCGCAATGCGGCTCTGGATGCCATTGCGGCGGCGGATCTGGCCTTGGAGCTGAATACGGCGGGATGGGACAAGCCCTGCGCCGAGTGCTACCCTTCACCTGCCTTGCTCCGCGAGGTGCGCCGACGGGAGGTCCCGGTCCTGATTTCAGCAGACGCGCACACCCCGGCAAACGTGGCCGCGCACTACCGGCGAGCAGCGGAGTTGCTCTGGGAGATTGGCTTCCGTGAGACCGTCCGGTTCCAGCAACGGGAGCGATTCACCGCTCCTCTGGCCCAGGCCTAGGGAGCGCGTACACCAGGCACGCTACGGGTTGCAAAAGCAGGCTTGGGAACGAGATTACAGGCTCTCTTGACTCTCACCCGCAACCTGTTCTGCAATACCCGAGGTTTCTGCATGCCACAGCTTCTGCTCCTGGGGGACGAAGCGTTGGCCCAGGGAGCGTTGGACGCCGGCATTTCCGGCGTCTACGCGTACCCAGGGACCCCCTCCACCGAAATCACCGAGTACATCCAAGCGTCGAGCGAAGCCGAGGACCGCGGCGTGCATCGGCAGTGGTCTGCGAACGAAAAATGCGCCATGGAGGAAGCCCTCGGCATGTCCTATGCCGGCAAGCGCACCTTGGTCTGCATGAAGCACGTCGGGCTGAACGTCGCCGCAGACGGTTTCGTGAACTCGGCGATCACCGGTGTCCACGGCGGCTTGATCGTCGCGGTGGCCGATGACCCCTCCATGCACTCCTCGCAGAACGAGCAGGACTCCCGGTTCTACGCCAAGTTCGCCGGCATTCCCTGCCTGGAGCCGTCGAACCAGCAGGAAGCCTACGACATGACCTTTGCGGGCTTCGAGCTGTCCGAGCGCCTGCAAGTCCCGGTGATGATGCGCCTGACCACCCGGCTGTCCCACTCCCGCGCCAACATCACCCAGCAGCCCGTCCTGCCGGAGTGTGGCCTGAGCCGTCCGGAGGATCCCAGTCGCTTCATCCTCCTGCCAGCCATCGCCCGAGCAAGCTACGACAAGCTGCTGGCGAAGCAGCCGACCTTCGTGGCCGAGGCGGAGAACTCGCCCTTCAATGCCTACCTTGACAGAGACGATGCTTCTCTCGGCATCGTCGCCACCGGCATCGCCTTCAACTACCTGATGGAGTGCTTCCCTGCGCAGGACTGCCCCCATCCGGTCCTCAAGCTCTCGCAGTACCCGCTTCCCGTGAAGCAGCTACAGAAGCTGATCGACACCTGTGACCGCGTGCTGCTTCTCGAGGAAGGCGCCCCCTTCATCGAGGAGATGCTACATGGCCCGCTGGCCTTGAACGAGAAGGTCCTCGGCCGCATGACTGGCGCCCTGCCCCGCACTGGGGAGCTGAACCCGGACCTCGTGGCCAAGGCCCTGGGGATCGAGCGTCCAGCGGTCTCCACCGGGTCGCCTCTGCTGCGGGTACGCCCGCCGCGGCTCTGCGTGGGATGCCCCCACATCTGTTCCTACAACGCCCTGCTGGAGGTGCTGAAACCCCATGGCCGGGGCCATGTCTTCTCCGACATCGGCTGCTACACGTTGGGCGCTCTGCCGCCCTTCAACGCCATCGATACCTGCATCGACATGGGGGCCTCGGTCTCCGCCGCCAAGGGCGCGGCAGACGCGGGCATTCGCCCGGCAGTCGCAGTGATCGGGGACTCGACCTTCACCCACTCGGGCATCACGCCCCTGCTCGACGCGGTCTGGGAAAACACCCCCATGACCGTGTTCATCATGGACAACGAGACCACCGGCATGACCGGTGGCCAGGACTCTTCGGCGACCGGCAAGATCCAGCAGATCTGCACCGGCCTCGGCGTGGACCCCGCGCACATCCGCACCTTTGATCCCCTCCCCAAACAGCACGATGCGAATGTTGCGATCCTGCGCGAGGAGATCGACTTCGAAGGGCTGAGTGTCGTCGTCGCCAAGCGCGAGTGCATCCAGACCCTGCGGCGGAAGAAACGGTAACCCTCACGGAGGAACTGACAGATGAAGACGGATATCATTCTCTCCGGCGTGGGCGGCCAGGGCATCCTTACCATCGCGGCCATCATCGGTCGGGCGGCAGTGGAAGCAGGCATCAACGTCAAACAGTCCGAAGTCCACGGCATGGCCCAGCGCGGCGGCGCAGTGGTGGCCCACCTGCGGCTGTCGGACGAGCCCATCTATTCCGACCTGATCCCGACCGGGGGAGCGGACGTGGTCCTGGGCGTGGAGCCCATGGAAGCCCTGCGCCACGCCGGGCACCTGTCCGAGGGCGGTGTATTGCTGGCCAATTCCGTGCCGGTACGCAACATCGAGTACCCCGAAGTGGACGAGATCCTCGACCAACTCCGCGCCCTGCCCAAGCATGTGGTAGTCGATGCGGACGCCATGGCCAAGGAAGCAGGCAGCGCCCGGGCCATGAACATGGTCATGCTTGGTGCACTTACGGTGTTCCTGGACTTCCCCGAAGGTGTCTTCGAGGACATGGTCCGCGCCTTCTTCGCCCGCAAAGGCGAGAAGATGGTCGATACCAATCTCAAGGCCCTGGCCACCGGCCAGACGGCTGCGAAGGAGGCATAGCAAGATGAGCGTGACCGCCAACAGCATCCGCCAGTCCTTTGCGAGCGTCTTTGGCGGCGAGCCCGATGTGGCAACACGCGCGCCCGGACGCCTGGAAATCCTCGGCAACCACACCGACTACAACGAGGGCGTCGTCCTTAGCGTCGCCGTGGATCGCGGCACCTACGTGGCCGCCCGCAAGGTCGAGGGTAGCGTCTGCCGGGTGGTGGATGTGGTGATCAACGACGAGCGGACCTTTGACCTCGCCGACCTGGCCAGCCCCGAGAAAGGGGACTGGGCCAACTACATCAAGGGCATGGTGGTCGAGTTCGGCGCGCGCGGCATCGAGGTTCCGGCCTTCGAGGCAGTGATGGGCAGCACCATCCCCATGTCCGCCGGCATGAGCAGCTCCGCAGCGTTCGAGATGTCCTTTGGCCTGATGATGCTGGAGCTTGCCGACGTGGATCTGGAGTGGCGCGAACTGGCCAAGGCCGGACAGGGGTGCGAGAACCACTACGTGGGTGCCAACACCGGTTTGCTGGACCAGTTCAGCTCCCTGATGGGCAAGGCCGACCAGCTGGTGTTCTCCGACTTCCGCAGCCTGGAGGTGGAGAACGTCCCCCTGCCCGCCGGAACAGCCCTGGTGGTGGCGAACAGCATGGTCAAGCACAACCTGACCAACGAATACAACGAACGGCGCGAGAGCTGCGAGAGCGCGGCGACCGTGCTGGCGAGTACCTACGAGGGCGTCGTCGCCCTGCGGGACGTGTCCATGGCGCAACTTGAGGCGGCCAAGGACAAGCTCGCCGTCGTGGACTACCGCCGCGCCCTGCACGTGGTCGGCGAATGCACGCGGGTAATGTCCGGAATCGAGCACCTGGAGCATGGTGATGTGACCGCCTTCGGCCAGCTCATGTTCGAATCCCAGGACAGCTCGACCCACAACTTCGAGAACAGTTGTCCCGAACTGGATGCCCTGGTGAGCGTGGCCCGTGATATTCCCGGAGCACTCGGGGCGCGTCTGAGCGGCGGGGGCTTCGGCGGCATCACGGTCCATCTGGTGGTGGCCAACCAGGCCGAGACCTACGCAACCGAGTTGGCCCGACGCTACCGCGAGAAGACCGGGCTCAATGCCGATGTCATGATCTGTCGCGCCGGGGACGGCGCCGTGGTGCTGTAGACGGCACCGAGTATGCTGCATGAGGTGACCTGTGTTCGAGAGACTAACTGACAAGTTCCAGACTGCCTTCCGGTCCCTGACCGGACGCGGACGTCTGACCGAATCCAACGTCAGCACCGCCATGAACGAGATTCGGCGGGCCTTGCTGGATGCGGACGTCAACTACAAGGTGGCCAAGGAGTTCATTGCCGACGTCCGCAAGGAATGCCTGGGCGACAAGGTGCTGAACAGCGTCTCCCCCGGCCAGCAGTCGGTGAAGGTGGTCCACGACCGCCTGGTCGAGCTGCTGGGCGAGAGCCGCGCGCCGCTGGATCTGGACGGCAAGCTGTCCGTGATCATGCTCTGCGGACTCCATGGCTCCGGCAAAACGACCACCGCCGCCAAACTGGCCTATCACCTGCGCGAGAAGGAAGGGCGCAAGGTCATGCTCGCGGCGGCGGACTTGCACCGACCGGCCGCGATCGACCAGCTTGAAATCCTCGGCGAGGAGCTCGGCTTTCCCGTGTTTGCCGACCGGGAGAGCAAGCATATCTCCCAAGTTGCCGTTGACGCCATGAGCGCGGCCCGGACGGCGGAATGCGACACCCTCATCGTCGACACCGCCGGTCGCCTACAGGTTGATACCGAACTGGTCCAGGACTTGGTTGAGCTCAAGCGCCGCACGCAACCCCGCGAAATCCTGCTGGTGGGCGATGCCGCCCTCGGCCAGGAAGCGGTGAGCGTGGCCGAGCACTTCGACGAGGCCCTCGGCATCACCGGCATCATCCTGACCAAGCTGGATGGCGACGCCCGCGGCGGCGCTGCCGTCTCCATGCGCCAGGTGACCGGTCGCCCGATCAAGTTCGTGGGCGTGGGCGAACGCCACATGGATCTGGAGCCCTTCCATCCGGACCGCATGGCCGGCCGCATCCTGGGCATGGGGGACGTGGTCAGCCTGGTCGAACGCGCGTCCGAGCAGTTCGAGGAAGATGAAGCCAAGCAACTCGAGGAGAAGTTGCGCAAGAGCACCTTCGACTTCGAGGACTTCACCAGCCAACTGAGCAAGATCCGCAAGATGGGCGGCTTCATGTCGCTGATGAAGATGATTCCCGGCATGGGTGGGGCCCTACCCGCCGACATGTCGGTGGACGATAGCGAGTTCAACCGCCTGGAGGGGATGATTCGGTCCATGACCGTTGAGGAACGGCGGCGCCCCGAGATTCTGGGCACGTCCCGGCGCCAACGCATTGCGCGGGGTAGCGGGGTGACGCTGACCGAAGTGAACCAACTGATCAAGCAGTTCACCCAGATGCGCCAGATGATGAGTCGCCTCGGCAAGGGCGGGGGTGGCATGGGCGCGGCCATGGGCGAGTTGATGAGCGGAGGAGGAGGAGGCGGCGGAGGCGGAGGCGGCATGCCCGCTGGCGGGGGCTACGGCATGGGCCGGCACGGCTCCGCCACGAAGGCCGCCAAGAAACCGCGCAAGAAGCGTGAGAAGCCGAAGAGGAACAAGAAGAGACGTTAAGTCCGGTCCATTCTGCCGCTGCCCTCTATCGCGCACTGAACGGCACGCACAAGAGACCTGGTTGGTCCCGGTGGTTTCCTGCCGAAGACGCAATAGGTTAGCGGAAGCATAGTTACAGGCAGCCGAGAGGAAGCACCCCAAGTTCCCTTCGGCAAGGCAAGGAGTTCCACGATGTCCGGTCACAACAAGTGGTCCACGATCAAGCACAAGAAGGGCGCAGCGGATGCCAAGAGAGGCAAGGTCTTCTCACGCCTGGCCAAGGAGATCACGCTAGCGGCCCGCGATGGCGGCGGCGATGTGGAGATGAATCCCCGACTGCGTTCGGCCGTCAGTGCCGGCAAAGCGGTCAATATGCCGAACGACAACATTGACCGCGCCATCAAGAAGGGCACCGGCGAGCTGGCTGGCGGCACCCTGGACGAGCTGAACTACGAGGGCTATGCCCCCGGCGGCGTGGCAGTCATCGTCCAGGCACTCTCCGACAACCGCAACCGCACGGCGGCGGAAGTGCGCAACATCTTCAACAAGTACAACTGCAACATGGCCAGCAGCGGCGCGGTGTCCTGGATGTTCCAGCGCCGGGCTCGCTTCCTCATCGAGGGCGAAGCAGCCAACGAGGAGGCCCTGTTCGAACTCCTGCTCGGCAACGATGTGGATGTCGAGGAGATCAACGTCGAGGACGGCGTCGCCGAGATCATCGGCACTCCGGAAGCCTTTGGCGACATCGTCGCCGCCCTTGAGGGCGAAGGCATCGAGGTCAGCGAGTCAAGCGTCACCATGATTCCGGAAACCACGACCGAGATCACCGACACGGGCACGGCGCGCTCCGTCCTGAAGTTCATCGATGTGCTCGAGGACGACGACGACGTGCAGAGCGTGGTCTCGAACCTGGAGATATCCGACGAGCTGATGGAAGAGCTTGCCAACGAAGACTAGGCGCATACGCGGGCCACGCCCATGAAGACGGTTTCAGTGGACACCATGCGGGGGCTTGACGCCGCCACGATCGCGAGTGGCGTGCCTGGCAGCACGTTGATGGCGCGCGCCGGCATCGCCTCTGCCGAGGTCCTTCGCCGAGAGATCATGCGGGGGATCTGGGGCCGGATCGAACGCCTGGTCATCCTCGTCGGCAAGGGGAACAACGGCGGTGATGGCTATGTCGTTGCGCGCGATTTTGCCGAGCATGGCCCCCGTCCCGCTGTCCTCTACGCGACCTGCCCTCGTGACGAACTGCGCGGCGATGCCGCACACCACGCGCAACGGCTGCCAGAATCGGTGCCGTTGACCACCTGCGAAGCGCTACCAAGGGATGCGTTCCGTCCCGGTGATCTGGTGGTGGACGCCCTGCTTGGGACCGGAATGCGGGGTAGCCCCCGAGCTCCCTATGATGACTGGATCGGGCGAGTGAACGCATCCGGCTGCCCCGTGGTCGCCCTGGATATCCCTTCCGGCCTCGACGGCGATACGGGCGAGGCACCGGGCGCTACCGTGGAGGCGGACCTGACCATCACCATGGCCCTGCCCAAGACGGGGATGCTGACCGAACTCGGGCGGCCTCACTGCGGGCGCATGCGCTGCGTGTCGATCGGGATTCCGGACGCGCTGGTGGCGCGGGCGGACCCAAGTGGCAACGCCCTGTTCGCCGACGACTTGCGCTCACTCCTGGGCCGCCGCCCATCCGATGCCCACAAGGGCACGTGCGGATCGGTTCTGGTCCTGGGCGGTTCACACCTCTACGGCGGCGCGCCACTCCTGGCCGGAGTCGCCGCATTACGCACGGGTGCTGGACTGGTCACGGTTGCTCGTCCGGCTGGGGCAGCGCGCTTTGTGCCGCCTTGCCTCTCCCTGATCGTGCGCGACCTGCCCGATGGTGGAACGGGCTTCCTCGGACCGGAGGCGCTGCCTTTCCTTGCCGAGCAGATGCCCCGGACCCAGGCGGTGGTATTTGGCCCTGGCATGGGCGAGAGCCCAGCGGCAGGGGAAGTGCTCACCGCCGTTCTGGCCGCGCCGCTACCGACAGTTCTCGACGCGGATGGCCTGCGCCTGCTGGCAGCGCAGCCCGAACGGACCAAATCCGCGTCCGGGGCGTTGATTCTCACCCCGCACCCCGGCGAGATGCGCGTGCTTATGCGGGGATTCGAACTCGACGGGTTTCTCGCCGCCTCCCGCATCGAGCAGGCCCTGGCATTGGCCGAGAGGGCTGGCGCGGTGGTCGTATTGAAGGGCTTGGGAACCGTGGTCGCCACCCCCGATGGCGACCACTGGCTGTGCACCAGTGGCACCCCGGCCCTGGCCACGGCAGGCACCGGCGATGTTCTCGCCGGAATGATCGGGGGATTCCTGGCCGGTGGAACCCAAGCTGCGGATGCTGCCTGCCTCTCTGCCTTTGTGCATGGCTTGGCTGGCGAACTGTGGTCTCAGGCTGTACGCTCGCTCACAGCAGACGACCTTTTGACAATGATCGCTCCCGCCTTAAGGGAGCTCTCGCCCCTGGCCTAGATGGACGGCCACCGGCTGGATAGCAGGAGAAAGCAATGTCCTATCTTCAGAGCATTTTGAACGAGGGCGGCCCGGTCATGTATATGATCTTCGCCTGCGGCGTGCTGGCGATGTTCATCACCCTTGGCCGGCTCTTCCATCTGCACCGCGCCCAGATCGATGTCCACGAGTTCATCAGCGGTCTGCACAATGTACTCAGACAGCAAAGCGCCCTGGAGGCCGTGCATATCTGCGACGAGACGCCGGGGCCGGTGGCACATGTGGTGCGCGCAGCAGTCCTGCACGCCGACCAAGACGAGGCGGCGGTCCGCACCGCCGTGGAGGAGGCCGCGCTCATCGAGGTCCCGCGCCTCGAACGCTTCATGAAGCTCCTGGCGACCCTAGCCCATATCGCCCCCCTGCTCGGACTCCTGGGCACGGTCGTGGGAATGATCGCCGCGTTCGACGCCATGGAAGCCCAAGGTCCGCTCGTCGGCACCAAGGTCCTTGCCGAAGGCGTCAGGAAGGCGCTCTACACCACCGCAGCGGGATTGAGCGTCTCGATCCCCACCTTCGCATTCTACAACTACCTGGTCTCCCGCATCGAGTCGCTGGTAAACGACATGCAAAAGGCGGCAGCGGAGATGACCTACTTCGTCACTCACCACGACATTGCCTTGGAGACGGCCACCGTGATCGCCACCGAGGATGCGGAGCAGGCAGATGACGAGGATTAAGCCCAACGTCAAAGTCATCTCCAAACCGTTCACCCTGGTGCCTGCGGTGGACGTGTTCTTCCTCTTGCTGGTCCCCTTCATGATCAGCAGCTCGGTCACCTTCTGGCCGGGGTCGAAGGTCGATACCGAGGTCCGTCTGCCGGCGGCGCGCGTCAGAAGCCTTAGCGTGGCCGACAAGCTGATCGTCACTGTCACCAGTTCCGGGGATCTCTTCTTCAACTCCAAGCCCATGGCGAGTATCGAGGAGCTTGAGACCGAACTGCGGGAACTGCTCCGGCAGAGCGCGACACCGGCAGGGAACACCCCCTCCCCAGCCACGCCCGGACGGCGCCCCATGATCGGCTTGCGGGCCGACCGGCGCAACACCTACGCCCGAATCATCCAGATCCTGTCGCTTGGTCGCGAACTGAACGTCGATGTCTACCAGATGGTCGATCCGGGCGGCGCCGACAAGGACGCCAAGCGGGTCCTTGAAAATGACGAATGAGCGAACCATACCAACCAGCCCCCGCAAGCGGGACTCGGAACTGCGCTCCTGGCTGCTCTCGCTGCTGGCAACCGTCCTGACCTTCGCGTTCTTCTGGTACGGGTTCCGCACCCGCCCCCCCACGGTGAAGGAAACGGTGACCGAAGCCCAGAGCTCCTGCCAGTTCGTCGGCAGCTGGGAGAACCACGACCGCCTGGCGGACTGGGAACGGATGCTCCATATCTGGGCGCGACTGGCCGACCCGACGGTCATGGTCCTGCCAGACGAGCAGCTTGGCTTCAGCCGTGTCCGCCAGACGAAACGCGCCCTGCCGGAGACCCCCGTGCCGGAATACGGCTTCCGAGTCATCCTTTCCAAGGAGGCGACCTTCCCGGGCATCCGCCTGACCGCCCCGCCCCATGCGCTCCCGGACGAGATGCGCCTGCGCTGGACTGCCGCCCTCCCTGAACTGCCCCCCGCTCCCACCGTCGTCCCCCTCCCCGAGGGAATCGTCTGGCACCGCCCGGACGGCCGTGTCCTGGTGAGCATGCCCGAACTGGATCTGGAGAGAGTGCGCAAGGCCATCAGCGAAGGTGGCCGGCCACGCTACCCGACGCGTGTCGAGCTCCGGGCTGGAAGTGCCGAAACGCCAACCCGCATTCGGGTCCGGCGTGCGTCGGGCAACGTCCAGTTGGATCTGCACGTGGTCTCCGCACTGCGACGCGACGTCGGCGCTTACGAGCGCAAGAAACGCTATCTTGCCGCAGCAGCAGAGCGCCCTGCCTACCTGCCTCCCCCAGGCGCCAGTATCCTCTTCGAGATCGAGTGGAGCCTCTTCTCCACTGAACTCTCCCCGGAGGACTAGCATGCCCTACCAAGGAGTCCTCTAGATGTTCGAGATCGGTGCTGGTGGTGGCTTCGTCGTCTGCACGGGGCTGATGCTTCTCGTGTGCGCGGGGCTGGCCGCCTACGAGTTCTGGCGGGAAAACGCCCATGGAATGGCGCTTTCCGAGGAACGGCTCGGGCATTGCCCACGCTGCAGCCTCCGGTTCATCGTGGCCCGGAACAACCGCGTGGTCCGCTGTCCGCAGTGCAACGAGCTCTGTGGGCGCTCGGGCCGCTGAAACGCCCCCCTGCGGAGACAAACCGATGCGTATCATCAGTGGGCTGGCAGGCGGCGTTCGGTTGACCGCCCCTCCCGGGAAAGACGTACGACCGACCAACGACCGCGTGAAGGAGTCACTTTTCGCGAGCCTGGGGGACATTCAGGGATGGACGGTGGTGGATCTCTTCGCGGGGTCGGGTGCCCTTGGCCTGGAGGCCCTGAGCCGGGGCGCGAAACAAGTGACCTTTCTTGATACCAACTCCCGCTCGTTGGCCTCCGTCCGCCAGAACCTCACGGCGGTACAGCGTGCTGCGCCGGATCTGCCAGGCAAGGCGATGATGACCAGGGCCGCTGCCGAAACCGCACCGCGACGCCTGCGGGAACTGGCGGGGGCGGTGGATCTGCTCCTGGCCGACCCCCCATACCGTCCCGCGCCCCACGAGTACGGGGCGGTGAAACTCCTCCAGGACAAGGCCCTGGCCCAATGGGCTGCGGGTGCCATCCTCGTCTTGGAGCACGCCATCGAGACTCCCCTCCTGTGGCACCCACGCAGCAACTGGAAACTGCTGCGCAAGCGCGTATTCGGATCGCGATGCCTGTCCTTTGCTCGACAGACAGCCGAGCAGGGCACCCAGTCTGGAGCCCCCTGATGCCCTCTTCCCCATTGCCCTCTCCCCCATTGCCCTCTCCCCAAGCTGACGGCGTCACGGCCCTGCTCCCGCGCGAGCGGATGACCACGTCGGCGCGGAAGCTCCGCGACACCTATGCACGGGTGCCGGGCGCGCCATTCTACCACAAGACCTTCGGGCTCTGGATGTGTCTCGACACCTGGCAGGAACAGGACTTGCCGGAGCAGGATCTCAACCAGCTGTTCCACTTCGATGCCGCAGGCAACCACGCACTGGGCCAATTGGGCTGGTGCACGGCGGCCTTCGCGCCAGGTTTCGGAGAGCGACAGATCGAGGATCGCGGCGAAACCGAGGTCGTGCAGGATAGCGCCGGGCGACACGTGCTCTTCTTCAAGGGACGGCGCACGGGCTTCATGCCAGAATATGTGGACCATCCCGTGAAGGACATGGCCAGCTGGGAAAAGGACGTGCGCTGGCGGCTCGACCCGACCACCGCATCCCGCTACGCCAACCTGGAGACCCGCATGGCCTCGGCCCGGGCCGCTGCTGCCCAGGGACTGATGATCTGCCAGAACCTGGTCGGTGGGTACATGTACCTCCGCAGCCTGATGGGCCCCGAGAAACTGCTCTATGCCTTCTACGACATGCCGGACGTGGTCCACGCCTGCATGGAGCAATGGCTGGCCCTCGGCGACGCAGTCATCGCGCGGCACCAGCAGTTCGTGACGATCGACGATCTCTACCTGGCGGAAGACATCTGCTACAACTGCGGCCCTCTGATCTCGCCGGACATGTTCCGCGAGTTCCTGCTGCCCTACTACCAACAGCTTATCGCCAATCTTCGCCCCCGCCAGCTGGACCCCAACCGCCATCTCCATGTGCAGATCGATACCGACGGCGATGCCGTGCCCATGATCCCCGTCTACCAGGAAGACATTGGCATGGAAGTGATGAATCCCTTCGAAGTGGCCTCGGGCTGCGACGTGGTCGCAGTGGGCAAACAGTACCCCGATCTGATCATGGCCGGCGGCATCGACAAGCGCGTTCTGGCCGGCAGTGTCGAAGACATCGACCGCATGTGCGAGCGCATCCTCCCAGCCATGCGCGAACGCGGCGGCTACATCCCCACCTGCGACCACGGCGTGCCGCCCGAAGTGCCCTGGCGGAACTACCTGCACTACCGCCAGCGGTGCCTGGAATTTGGTTCCTGAGTCAGTAGTCGATACGGAAGGAGGCAAGGGAGGGATCCACCGGGCACACGGAGACCTGAATGGCCGTTACCCGCGCCGCAGGGGGGCCATGCCGCAGCCATGCCACCATCTCTGCCACCATCCAGGTCTCGCCCTGCACCACGCACTCCACCGTCCGGCGATCCAGGTTGCGCACCCAGCCCCGTAGGTCATCGTAGTCCCCTGCCTTGTGGCGGGTGTGCCAGCGAAATGCCACACCAGTCACCCGGCCACTGACCACGACCCGCCGGGCACTGAGCGTTGAGCTGTCACCCGATGCCCCCATGATCGCCTCCAGTCCTTGTGTCGAAGAGGATGCACACAACCTGCGAGCGCCTATATTCCCAAGGTCCGCGAGACCCTATTGGCCCGCGAGACAACGTAGATGCAGACCGCACGCTATCCAGTCCCTAGCTATTGCCCCAAGGAAAAGACCTATGCAGAACGGCCACCAACAGTTCGCTCTCCTGCTGGACTTCGAGAATCTGGTCATCAGCCTGGAGAACAGCACCCCGGACGCGGAGAAGCCCTTCGATTTGAACCGCACGCTGCGCTTCCTGGAGAAGCGCTACGGACAAGTCGTCTACCGCAAAGCGATCGCCGACTGGGGCAACCCGACCTTCCGCAAGTACTCCGTTGACCTGCAGCGTGCGGGGGTGGAGATGCAGCATGTGGTACGCATCGGCTACAACGCCAAGAACACGGCGGACACCTACATGGTCCTCGAAGCCATGGCCTGCGTCCTCCAGTATCCCGATATCGGTGGCTACATCATCGCCACCGGGGACGTGGATTTCCTGCCTCTCATCACCCGCCTGAAGGCCACCGGGCGAATGGTCGTCGGCATGGGGGCCGAGGGCGCGATCTCCAGTTCGCTCCTGCAGAACTGCGACGAATACGTCTGCTGCGGTCCGGAGGGGCTGCAGGTGAAGGACCGTCGCAGTGCGGACATGGGGAGCGTGATCAACGCTCTCCGGGTTGCCTTCCGCGACCAGGATGAACTCAGCATGGGGGAGGTGGAGCAGGCCTTGCAGCGCGAACTGCCCGGCTTCACCCCGGAGGACTACGGCGTCGCGGACACCGGCGACCTGCTCGCCCAGCTGCCGAGCTTCGCAGCCATGCGCGACGAACAAGGCCAGACCCACGTCACCTGGGCAGGGCCGCGCCGCCCCCCCCGGGCTGCGGTCTCCCCCCCGGCCAGTGGTGAGCTGTCCTTTGATGACTACATGCACGCAACCCGCTGGTTCATGGCCGATGCCGACATCCGAGACCGGATTCTCCGTGCCATCTTCCACGCCATCTCCGACGGCTCGGCCATGGAGGTCTCGGACCTCCGCGCTGCGGTGGACCCGAATGAGGACATGACCGACAAGCAGTGGTATGGCACGCTCTTCTCACTGAAGTGCGGAGGTGGGCTCTACGAACACCCGGACGGGAACGAGCACGCCATGAACGACCGCCGGGTCAGCCTTTTCCGGGGTGTGGAGCACGAGGACGAGTTCCGGGTCCGCTACTACACCAGCCTGTTCCAC
>JABGQJ010000459.1 GCA_018648945.1 Victivallales bacterium | reverse complement strand
TGGGGGGAACTAGGTGGCGGATTTCGCCCGGCTCGGGCACAGACCCAGGCATGTCGACGCGCGGGTCGGCCAAGGCTTGGGCGCGGGCCTGGCGGATGATCCGGAGCATGGCCTGATAGCCCGGATCTGCGGTCGAAGCGAAGGGAACAATGGGGTTTCCCGACGCATCGCGCGGCGCTACGCGGGCGGGGCGGAACGCGTCCGGCGGCTGGACTCGCTGGGTCACCAGCGGGCTCACGCGGCGGGCCTTGCGGTCCCGGCACCAGCCGAGGCCGAAGCCTTTGGTGTTGGCAGCCAATGGCGCGCGCAGAATGCGGCTCATCTCAGGGCGTTTGAGATTGATCCAGTCTGCGCCCACCGTGGGCTCGTGGCAACGCACACAGCCCTGTTCGCGCATGACGGCGGCAAGCTTGCCACCGGCGTCGAGGGTTGGCTTGCAGGTGGCTTGCGGCGTCCAATCCCAGTTCCCATGGTAGTTGCTGTTGGTGTCCATCCAGGCCAGCACGAGCCGGACCTCGGCTTCGGTCATGGCCTTGATTCGGCCCTTGTGGCGCGAGATCAAGAGGCCGGTGAGCGGGGCCTGCCCCGAACCGTGGGACTTGGGGGGCAGAATGCGGGCCGTGTGGACGCTGCCGTTGTTGCAGTTCAGGAAGCCGACGAGCGTGTTGCGGATCAGCGTCTCGTAGCTGAGGTTGAAGGCCCAGGTCCAGCCGCCGCTGAGGTCGAGGCCCGCGGCAATGCCCTTCTCGCCGCCATGGCAGCCCACGCAGTTGCGATCGAGGACCGGCTGCACCATCGACGGGTAATCGAGCCAACCGCTCCCCCAAGGCTCTGCCTGCAGCCGGGAAGGCGACTTGGCCGCAGCGAGGGGCAGACGGGTGTTGGTCGCTGCCCCCGCCTTGGGTTCGTGGCAACCCACACAGGAACGGGTAAGGCCGGGCCGCGCCTGGACGAAGGTGCGCATGCTCTGTAGCGCCCGCCCCTTCTCGTCCAGCGCCTGGAAGTAGAGCGCCTTGCCTGGCGGGGCCTGGAAATGGGCCGAACCATCGGCCTCGACCGGGACCACGCCAAGCACGTTCTTGACGATGTAGGCGCCCTGCCAACTCACCAGGAATGCCTGGTTCCACCAGCGCCCGCCGGGCGGGATCTCGCTGACTCGGGCCGTCTCCTCGATCACCCGTAGCCAACGCACCGTCCCAGGCTCGATCCCGGGTAGCCCACGATGAATGTCGCGTACGAAGAAGCCTGCCGGGGAACTCCCTGCCGTTGAGGCCACGACCGGAGGCCGGGCGCGGGGTTTGACGGGGATCGGGGAGTAGCAGGAAATGGCGGGATCGGCAATCACCGTCTCGCGGCGCCCGTCCCGGTGGAGAAGCTGGATCACGCCTTCGCCCTTGGTGTTGTTGGCAGCCAGAACCAGATCGCGGGAGAGGGGCCAGGGATCGCAGAAGCCGCGCCGGATTCCCTGGTCCATCTCGGTCCTGAACTCGGGCGTGAAGTTGGTGATTGCCTGGAGATTGTTCTTGCCGAGGGCAGGATCGATCATGGCGATGGCCCCGGCGGACTGCCCATTGTGCGGGGTCAGCGAGGCGACGACCAGGCCGGTGCCAGGTACGGCGCGGGCATCGAGCACGGCTGTCGGTTTCGCCAGGTTGTTGGCGAAGAAGGCCGTTTCGTTCGAGCCATCCGGAGAGACGGTCCACAGGCTCTGCATATAGAGCGCGGTCTTGTCCACATACTCCCAACGGCCGAACAGGATGCGCCCATCCGGCAGGACGGACGGATCGAACTCGTTGACGTTGTTCACCGACAGACACTCGATCTTGCCCCCCGCCGGTCCGAGCACATGCAGCACATCAACCGCGCTATTGAAGCAGGGCACGCGGGCACGCGAGCGAGTGGAGGTGAAGGCGATTCGCCCATCGGGCAGGTAGCACGGGGCGATGTCGTGGTGCCCGGGGAAATCCTGCGCGTAGCGGCATTTCGTCACGGGGCACACCGTCTCCGGCTCGGTCAGACGGCGTAGCCCTTTGCCGTCGATACCGATCTCGTACAGGCTTGTGCCGCCCGTGGAACTGCCCCGAAAGGCAAAGACGATCCGTTTGGCATCCCAACTGAGGTCCGGCTCGCGGTAGACCCCGATCCCCAACGTCTCGGGAGTCTTGGGATCGATGACGGCCCGAGTGCGATGGTTCTCCGGCGGGTCGGCGGGGTTCTCCAGCACGTAGATGCCGCCACCCGGATGCCAGGTGTAGTAGTCGTCGTAGATATGCCCCGCCCAGTAGGGCTGGCGCTTCACGAACAGCAACGGCGTGTCCAGCGCCTCACGCAACGGCGGGGCAGACAGCCCCGGAGCACTCGCCAGCAGCAGCAGGAATGGCAGGAGGTGTCGCAGCATCATGCCCTCGATGGTCGTTCGGTAGCGCATCTTGATGCTAGCCTACCGGTCTGACCGGCACTTGCCAAGCAGCCTTGGGGAACGCGTGCTCGCCGGCCCGCGCCCAAAACGCGAGACGGGCGGATGTGGAACCAGAATGACGTCCTTGAGTTGGCACTCCCTACCGCGGCGGCGAGCCGCTCTGCCGTGACCCTGCCGCTGACGGTGGGCACCCGATTCCCGCATTTCATGGGGCCTCGTCTTCTACTGGTGCCCTTGGTTGGCGTCCTCTGCCGTCGGCTTGCTTTTGCTGCGCACGGGATGGAAGTTGAGTACCCGCGATTCCTTCGTGTCTCGAGTCTGCCCCTCACTTCCCGCAGGAGCCAGCGAATGCCCCTACCCATTCCCCGTCATCCAGGAGTTGCCCTGACCTATGCTCTCCTCCTCGCCCTTCTCATCCAGGTCGATGCCATGAGTGAAGACGTCCAGCGTCAAGCCAAGAGCAAGTGGGTGCAGCAACCGACCCGCACGGTGGCGGAGTTGGCGGGATTCACTCCCGGAGCCCCGCTGGCACGGAGTCGGTATGGGGGGATTCTGGCGGAGAAGCGCGAGGCAACTGGCTTCTTCCGGACGGAGAAGGTCGCTGGCCGCTGGTGGTTGGTCGATCCTGAGGGGTGTCGCTTTGTCAGTATGGGCGTGTGTTCGGTCAACCTCTCGCAGGGCGGCCTGGCGGAGAGCAGGCTGGGCGATGAAGCGACGTGGGCAACGGCGACGGCGAAGCTCTTGCGCAAGCACGGGTTCAACACCCTCGGTTGCTGGAGCGACTGGCAGCATTTCACGGGGGAAAAGCGCCTTCCCTACACGCGCCGCTGGAATTTCATGAGCACGTTTGGGCGACGACTGAAGGTGACCCATGCCGAGTTCGGCCACACCGGCTACAATCGGGAGTGCATGCCGGTTTTCCATCCCGACTTCGAGGCATTCTGCCACGAACACGCCAAGAAACTGGCTGAGACGAAGGACGATCCTTGGTTGCTCGGCCATTTTTCGGACAACGAGCTCCCTTTCCGCCCCAATTCCCTGGACAACTATCTCGGACTGTCCAAGGAGACACCGGGCCACACGGCCGCGCAGGCGTGGTGGGACGTGCGCCGGAAGAAGCCGGATGGCACGCTGCGGGAGGGTATCGAGAAGAAGGACCAAGCCGCCTTCCTCGAATTCCTGGCCAAGCGCTACTACACCGTGGTCGGGGCCGCCATTCGCAAGGCCGATCCGAACCACCTGTACCTGGGCAGTCGGCTGCACGGGCGCTGTATCGCCCCGCCCGTGTTCAGAGCCAGCAAGGCGGTTGATGTGGTTAGCGTGAACTACTACCACCGCTGGACCCCCGAGGCTGAGCGAATCCAGAACTGGTCGGACCTTTCGGATCGCCCGATCCTGATGTCCGAGTGGTATGCCATGACGCTGGACTCCGCCGAGCGGAAGACGCGTGGGGCGGGCTTCCGCGTCTCCAGCGACCGCGAGCGCGGGCTTTTCTACCAGAACTACACGCTTGGGTTGCTGGCGCATCCGGCGTGCGTTGGCTGGCATTGGTTCAAGTATGGGGGGGACAGCGAAGGGATTGACAGGGGGATCGTGAACCGCGTCTTCGAGCCATACGCGAAGATGCTGGGCGTCATGGGCCAGCTCAACCACCAGGCCTATCGGATCGAGCAACACCTGCGGGAAGCGGGGAAGGAACCAGCCGGGGGCCAGTGATCCCAGCTTTGCCCATGGTTAGAAACACAGCAACCATTGTCGTGGCACTTATCATGGCCATTTGCTCTGCCGGCTTGGCGGCTGATTTCGCCGACTACACACCCGTGGACCGTGAGCTCAGTGACCAAGCCCTGCTGGCTGCCGTGGATGCCAACACGCCTGGATTGAAGGCATTCGCCGAAGCCAGGCGGCGAGGCGACCTGGCCACGGCCCAGGCGCTCCTCGTTAGCCATTTCCGGGCCCGCCGCACACCCGTTCTCCCCCCCGTTGAGTTCCCGGGAGGGCACTCGGGCAACTCCATGGTCGTGCTCCAGGGTTCGAAGGCTTATCAGGCCGAAGCCGACGCAAAGTGGCTCAAGCACATCTACACCAGCCGCAACAACGACGAAGGCACCACCGAGACCCACCAACTGGGCGACCCGATCGACTGGTACGACAATCCCAGCAAGGGCCTCTCCTGGTTGCTCTACATCAACCAGCTCAACCTGGTCTCGAAGCTCGCGGGGATCTGGCGCGACACGGGAGAGGACCGGTATGCTCTGGAGGCCGGCAAACTGGTGCAGAGCTGGACCCATCAGTGCTGGCGCGGCTACTGCTACATCCGCGATGGCAAGCTGGTGAACTCCGGCATGGAGGTCCGGAACCGCCTCACCAACTGCATCGCCGCCTATGATGTCCTGCGGACCTGCCCCGCTCTGACCGTCGAGATGCACATGGCGTTCTGGAAGCTCTTCGTGACCCATGCCCGGGAGTTGGTGGAGTGGGCTCCGGGGGGCACCCACAAGCACCCGTTGGTAGCCTATCCAGGGCTTCTCGCGGTGGCGGTCCTGTTCCCCGAGTTCGCGGAGTCGGCTGACTGGATGGAAGCCGGTATGCGCTCATTGCAGGACAGCATCGTCGACCGCGTCACTCCCGAAGGCGCGTGGCAGACCCACTCCTCCTCCTACCAGGAAGTTCCCTACGCGTGGTCCCTGCGGTCCCTTGAGATCCTCCGGGCCCGTGGCGATGGCAGCACCGCCGCAACCGCCGCGCTCATCCGCACCCAGATCACGAAGATGATGGAGCTACAGTTTCGGACGGCCCTCCCGAACGGCGGCTGGCCAAACGTCGGCGACACCTATGGCCGCAACGATTGGGGCGCCGCCATGAGCTCGGTGCTCAAGATGTATATCTGGCTACGCTTCGACGAGCAGGAGCAGGCACGCCTGAATCGCATCGCCGTTCCCTACGAGCGCATGCTAGCCGCCCTGGCAATGGCGTCGGGGGCCGAAGGCAACGCGCCCAGGGAACCATCGGTCGGCCTCACCGGCAGCGGCTACTACGCCATGCGGAGCGGCTGGTTCGGCAAGCAGCAGCGCTATCTCTACTACGACCTGACGCCCCAAGCCTTTGGCCACGTGCATCTCGATGCCGCCCACGTGGAAATGTACGCCTATGGCAAGCCACTCGTGACCGATACGGGGGACTACTTCCTCGGCTGGGGCACCCGTACCGCGCTGCACAACACCATCGAGGTCGATGGCACCACGCAGCAATGGCGGGCGGAGATGATGCCGTGCGAATGGTTGACCACCCGAACCGTGGACCTGATGGATGGCGCCCACCTGGGGTACGGCCAGCGCGGCATCACCCATCGCCGGAAAGCCGTTTTCATCAAGGGCGACCTCGACGGCTTTGCCGACTACTGGCTGCTGGCCGATCTGCTCACCGGCAAGGGCGAGCACACCTACGAGCAGTTCTTCCACCTGGCCGGGCCGGATCCGGTCACCTCGCCCACCATCGAGCTCGATCCGGAGACCCTCATTGCCAAGACCGCCCATGCGAACACCGCCAATGTCACCATCGTCCCCGTTGGCGGCGCTGGCCTGCAGGGCGGCTTCTTCGAACCCATCGAGACCGACCTGGATCCCAAGGCGAAGACAGAACGGGCTGCCATGCTCGGCTGGATGGTCGGCAACGGCAGTTTCCAACGCGTCAAATCCCCGGCCCTTGTCTACACCCGCACCGGCACCCCGCCACAGAGCTACCATACGGTCGTTCTCCCGACGCCAGAGGGCGCCCACGCCACCGCCACCGTCACCCGTCTCCCCGTGACCCGGAATGGCACCGTCGTTCCCGCGCCCGAAGCGGTGGGGCTGAAGTGCCAGGTCACCATGACCCGACGGGCCCACGCGTCCGCCGAG
>JABGQJ010000458.1 GCA_018648945.1 Victivallales bacterium | reverse complement strand
GATCGGGGCGTTGCGCGCGTGAAGCTGGGGCCCGCGTGCACGGGTGGGATTATGCTCCGGAACCGAGCCCCTTCTGGGTGGCTGGCGGCTGTTGCTCAGGCGTGTCCTGCTCCGGGCACACTTGCCGGAGCTTTTCGCTGAAGCCGCCTTTGCGCAGGGCGTGGCTCCAGTTCCTGAAGACGATCCAGCCACCGAAGCGGATCAGGGCATTCCGCCAGGAGCGATGCCAATGGCGCCAGCCAAAGCGAAGGTTGAAGACCGAGAAGATCATGGCGGGGAAGATCAGGACATTGAGGGCGACGCCGAACATGTGCCGGAAGCGGTAGAAGCGGCCCATGATCTTGCGCAGGGCAGCATGCATCTGTTCCGGTGTGAGGGGTGGGTCGGGCTGGAAGAGCGGGAAGTTGCCGTCGTAGTACTCCCAGCCGATGACCTCGCGGGGGAAGATGCGGTGCTGGGCTGCGAGGCGCTCGGTCAGTTCGGTTCCAGGCAGGGGAACAGGCAGGAGGATCTGAATGGTGTCGATTCGGCCCCGGCGGATGAAGCGGCGGAACTGGCGCACCCGTTGCCGCACCGATAGGTTCAGGACCGCGTCCGGGGGCAGGGGGTAGCCGAAGATGAACATGCCATGCACCAGGAAGCCCGCCTGGTGGTAGAGTTTGGTCATGGCCAGCATCTCCTCGGGTTTCACACGCTTGTTCATCGCCGCCAGTTCTTCGGGGATGGGGGACTCGAAACCGATGCAGACGGTGGTGATGGATGCCTGGCGCATGGCCTGCAGAAGTTCGGTGTCCCTGGCATGGTCCAGTCGGATCTGGACTGTGATGCCCAGCCTGGTGCCGATGGCGTGCTGGTATTCGGTGAGCAGGTGGCACAGACGCAGGGCATCCTGCCGTCGCTGCCCAAAGAGATCATCGACGATGAAGAAGAACCGGGCGTTGTGGGTCTCGACCAAGGCGGCTACCTGCTCGACCATTCGCTCGGGCGAGGTGGGGCGGGGACGCCCCTTGACCGTACAGAACTCGCAGTCCATGCCGCAGCCACGGGTCCAGTTCAGCGGGTATACCTTGATCTTGGCGTAGCGCACCAGGCTGAAGTCGGGGAAGGGAAGGTCGCTAAAATCGGTGATGGGGGGGCGTTCCGGCGTGACGACCAGTTCCCCATCCCGGAGGAAGGCCAGGCCGGGCACGTCGTCTGGCACGCGTCCTTCCCGGAGGGAGACAAGCAGCTCGCGGGTGGTGTGTTCCCCCTCGCCGCAGACCACGTAGTCGATACCGTGCTCCAGGGCGTCGCGGAGATTCTCGGACACGAAGTGCTGACCACCGGCGATGGTGGTGATGCCCTGTTCCTTGTAGATGCGGGCCAGTTCATACAGCCGGGGGATGGTGCTGCTCAACCCACCGTACAATCCCACGATGTCGGCGGCCCGGATCCGCTGGAGGATGCCGTGGTCGGGGAGACGATCCTCGCCCCGGGGACCGAAGCGCCGGTAGTTGTTCTCGTCGATGACCTCGGCATCCCAACCGGTCATGCGACCCACCGCCGTGGCCACCAGGACGGGACCCAGCGCCGTGGTATGGCAGGCGAAGCCCGAGTAGATGTTGAAGGCCGGATAGGCGGGGGCAATCACCCGGAACCGCAACCTCTCCTGATTCTCCGGCAGAGCCAGCATATTCCGTCTCCCTATGGTGGAGACCGAGGCTGCTATCTGCCGCACGATAGGCCCGGGCCAGACGCGGCCCCGGCCCCACCATCGATATGGGTAGGACCACACGGGGGGGGAGAAGTTCGCGGGTGTCGGTGCTTCAGGGCCGGGCAGTGTTGCTGGCCTTGATGTCTGTTGCCGAATCGAAGACTGTGCCAGGCGCCACGCTGCCTTCCCGGTTCCTGACCGGTACGCTGTGTCGGTAGCGGTCGGCGTAGAGCCCGATGCGGGCGAAGGGGATGGGTTGGAAGCCGGGCAGGCGCTGGTAGACGGGGGAGTCGGGGCGGAGGGAGTAGTCCAGCCGGTCGGGATCGGTGAAGCCGACGGCATCGGTGGATAGGTCGAGATTGGCGCCGACCGTGGAGTACTGGCGGCGCTCGGGTTTGCAGAGGTGCAGGGGCTCTTTGCAGGAGACGGTGACGTTGTTCTCGATCACATTGCCGGTGGGCAGTTCCGGCTGGTCGAGAACATGGACCAGGGCAGGATAGCGGGTGCTCCACGGGGGCGCCTGGTAGTCCACCTCCCCAAGCAGGTTCATGAGGTGCTTGTTGGTCCGGTTGTAATGGCGCGAGACGCCCCGGTCATCCAGATGCAGCGCGCGAACGAGTTCCACGCAGATGTTGTTGCGCACCAGGTTGTCGTGCCCGCCGCCGATGAACGGCCCGTAGTGGGTGCGGACGATGACGTTGCCGAAGACCGTGTCGCCGCTGTCCCCGTCGTCCATGTAGAAGGCATTGCAGCCAGGGCTGTCGTAGACGAAGTTGTGGCGAAGGACATTGCCCCGGCTGGTCCAGTCGTGCCAGGTGTAGAAGGCTCCGACATCGCCGGAGTCCTGGGCCACATGGTGGACTTCGTTGAACTCGAAGAGATTGTCGTTGCCGCCATAGAGAACGGCGGCGTGGGGTGCGTGGTGGATGAGATTGTGGCTGATGCGGTTGCCCACCGATTGGCCGGCCCCGTAGGCCCCGACGCCCACGCCGGGGGCATAGGTCTTCTTCACCTGCCCGAAGTTGCGGATATGGCAGTTGTCCACGTAGTTCCCGGCCGGTGCGAGGGTCCTGCGGTCCCCTCCCCCGAGCATGACGCCGCCATGACCGAGGTCGTGGAAGTCACAGCTCTGCACCCCGTTGGCTTGCCCGCCCGAGACGATGGCGCCGTCTTTGCCGAGATTGCGGAACTCGCAGCCTGCGAGGACGTTTCCCCCTCCGCCATGGATCTCGACCCCGTTGCCTAAGCCGCCTTCGAAGACCAGTCCCTCGATACGTATCTGATGGGAGTCGGTCAGCTCCACCAACGGTTCATCCATGTCCGCGAGCACGATGCGGGCAGCGTTGAATCCCCTGGGCGGCAGCAGATACAGCGTCTGGGTGGGGAAGTGAACGCACCACTCGCCGGGTTGGTCGATCTCCTCCAGCAGATTGAGGGCAACCCAGTTCTCCTTGCCGTTGCCGGGGCGCGTGCCGTTCACCATCTTGGTGTATTTCGAGCCGATTCCCCCGCCGACCCAGGAGGCATGGGTGATCGTCCCCTTCTGGGGATCGATGGCAGCCACGCGCACCTTCTCGGGTTGCCAGGGCACGCGCCAGAAGCCATCCAGCCACAGCCCGTCCGCAACCGCATCGAGCCAGCGCTTGGGGCGATCGCCGCGATAGGCAAACGTGCCGCCGCGCCGATCGCTGCCACTCCAGACGCCGCTGTCCAGCACGGTCTTGATGGTGGTGTAGCCTTTGTTTGGCCAACGGGAAGGAGGCAGGCGCTGTCCGTTCGCGTAGAGCTCCAGGATGCCGCCGCCGTCCCGGAAGAGCTCTGGGAAACGCTTGGCGTGGCGAATGTCCAACGCCTTGAGATCCAACTCCACCACGCGGTCGCGGACGCCGGGTTGCAGGCGCTGCCGAATCGCCGGATCGCTGAGCGGCCGGAATGCCTTGGCGGAGAGTTCGCGCCCGCCGCAAAGCACGGCCTTGCCGGGGCTGTCGGCACGATAGGTTGTTTGTCTGTCTTCCTTGCCAAGCTGGAAGGTCTGAGCCCGCAGATACGTACCATCGAGCAAGACGACCATCCCTGGACCGTCGGTCATCCGGGCCGAAGCACGCGCCCTCTCCAGCGTGGCGAACGGTGCCTCTCGCGTGCCAGCGGCCCGGTCGTTGCCGGTGGGCGAGACGAAGAACTGCCAACTGGGTGCTGCCGCCGTAGTCATGGCAAGGAAGGCTCCGAGTAGGTGGGTGGTGGATCGGATCATGGTAGATAGGCGCCCTGTTCTCTGAGAGTTGCGACCAGTTGCCCTGGGTCGATCTCGAAAGCGGCGCGGTCCGCGCCGATGGCTTGCACGGCCGCCGTTCCGGCTGCCTGGCCCATCATCGCGGCAGCGGGCATGACCCGGATGGAGCCATGGACAAGCACGTCGCTTGAGTTGCAGCGGCCCGCCACCCACAGATTGTGCCATCCCTTGGGCACCAGAATGCGGTAGGGGATGCCGAAGCACTCGCCTTGCCCGAGCCGCATCCTGTCGTGTTCCTGTTCGAAGCGCTGCCACTGTTCGATGGAGTTGTCGTAGGGATGGACATCCACGAACTTGTTGAAGAGGCCGATCTGGTCCGGGAATTGCTGGCGGGCCAGGTAGTCGTCGATGGTCACTTCGTACTCGCCGACCACGCGTCTGGATTCCCGGATGCCCATGAGGGAGGCGGTGGTGACCAGTTCGAGATCCTCGCAGCCGGCGACGTATTGCCGGTAGAAACTGACGTATTCCTGGACGAGCCGCCGCCCCAGCATCATGCCGTCGGAGAGGCTTCGACAACGCAGCGCGTCGAGGTTGAAGACATGGCCGCCATTGAGGTAACCGACCCGATCCCCCGCGCGGGAGAGCCCCGGGAGGTGTCGGTCTGGCTGGGAGAAGTGGTCTTCCTCGATGGCCTTGGCCAACGCCTGCTGCTGGTTGCCGATGTGAGCCCAGTCGATCCCCGTATGCAGCGAAGCGAGGGTAGCGGGCATGGGGCGCTCGGTATCGCGTCCGGCTTCGCGGCAGGCGGCACCGCAGAGCGAGGCGAGAACCGCATCGCCCGTGGCGTCGATGAAGGTCTTGGCGCGGATGTAGCGGTAGCCCTCCACATTGTGCAGAATGGCACCGCGGACGTTCCTTCCCTCGGCATCCGCGTCCATGTCGATCAGCCGGGCGAAGAAGCGGACCTCCACTCCGGCTTCGTTGGCGAGTTCGTCCAGAAGGAGTTTCAGCCCTTCAGTGCGGAAGGGCGTCCAGCAGTGGTACTTCCTGAGCCAGTAGTCGGGCGTCACGTCCGCCCCGAGGAAGCCACGTTCGTACATGGTCTCCACGACTTCGCGCATGAGCCCGCCGACCAGCATTCTCTCGCCATCGGCCATGGGATCAAAGGCATTGACGAGGCCGGACGTCCCCATGCCCCCAAGGCAGCCGGTGGCTTCGACCAGCAGCACCTTCGCGCCGAGCCTCGCGGCACAGACCGCTGCCGCCGTACCGGCAGGCCCGCCGCCCGCGACCAGCAGATCGTAGCCGTCCTCGACCGGGATGTCGCGCTGCAATCGGTAGTTCTCCATGGCGGTTCCCGGCAGTGAAGGGGTCGACAGGTTGGCGGGGAGCGGGCATAGTGAAACGCCCCTGAACGCATTCCCCCGCAAACGGAGGAGTTTCCATGGACTATATCACCATTCCCAATACCGACCTGCGCGTCTCCACCTTCTGCCAAGGCGTGATGCCTCTATGGACGGATATCGACGGCGAGGAGATGGATGCCTTGCTGGATGCCTTCGTGGAGCGCGGCGGCAGCTTCTTCGACACCGCCCACTGCTATGCATTCTGGACGAAAGCCGGTGCGGGCTCCAGCGAGCGGGCGATTGCCGACTACCTGCATCGGCGGGGGTTGTGGGACCAGGTGACGGTGGCCACCAAGGGTGGACACCCCGGCGAGCCCGGCTACCGCACCGTGGATCAGTTCCTCTCGCCCGGCCGGGTTGCTGCGGACATCGACGACAGTCTAGGACGCATGGGTATCGATTGCATCGATCTGTATTGGCTGCATCGCGACGATCCCCGCCTGCCGGTGGGTGAGATCGTGGACTGCCTGAACGCCGAAGTCGCGGCCGGGCGCATACGGTACTTTGCGGGTAGTAACTGGTCCGGCGAACGCCTCCAGGAAGCGAACGATTACGCGGCCAAGAAAGGCGTGCAGGGATTTGTGGCCAACCAGCCGTGCTGGAGCGCGGGGAGCAAACCCATGGGGCGCACCATGCGTGCGCTGACCGTCGAGGACTGGGAATTCCACCAGCGCAGCGGCATGCCGGTGATTCCGTATTCGCCCACCGCACAGGGCTACTTCGCCACCAATGGCGAGCGCGGCAAGGCCTACGACCTGCCCGAGAACCGCGAACGGCTGGCCAAAGTCAATGCCGTCGCCAAGCGGATTGGGGCCACGCCCAACCAAGTCGCCCTTGCCTGGCTCCTGGCCCAGCCCTTCCCGGTGATCCCGATCCTGGGGACGACCAAGCTCGACCATTTGCTCGACGCCCTCGGAGCGGCCGACATCGAGATCGATCTGGCGGAGTTCTAGGTCCCATGCACCTTCGGCGCTTCCACCGACTTTCTCTCGTGCTCCT
>JABGQJ010000457.1 GCA_018648945.1 Victivallales bacterium | reverse complement strand
CCTTGGATGCGGCTTTGGCTGCCCTGCCTGCGGACCGGTACCCGATCCACCATTCCGACCGAGGTTGCCAGTACTGCTGCCACGAGTACGTGGATCGGCTTGCAGGCCGGTCGCTGCCGGGGAGCATGACCGAGCGCAATCACTGCTACGAGAACGCCTGTGCGGAGAGGGTGAACGGAATACTCAAGCAGGAGTATGGTCTGCGCATGACCTTCAGGGATGTCCACCAGGCCCGGATGGCGGTGGAAGACGCCATCCGGCTCTACAACTACCGAAGACCGCATATGAGCCTGGACTACCGCGTCCCCGCAGATGTGCACGGGAAGGTCGCCTGAGGCGGGTGGAGATAGGGATTCAACAGCAATTGACAGCATGTGAAAGTAACAACTTTTCGTCAGGACGAGACAGCGGCCATCGGCCGCTCCACGATCTTGGGCGAACTGCTCGACCTGCCAGATATCCGCAGCTTTCCTGGCTGCCGGACTGTGCCTCCAATGAAGCTTGCGCCGGACGGCAACGAGCCCAGCATGAAGGCCCTCGCGGGCAAGGAACGACTTGTGGTCGCGCTTCATGTTCCCAGGACACTGGCCTTGCCGGGCGATGCAGTGGCGGTTACGGTGCCGATCGCGGTCCACAGGATCAAGCGCGCCGTCCGAGTGGGTGTCTACGGCCATGAGGCTCTGCTGAGACCGCAGGCGCAAGGCGACCGAACCGAAGTCCAAGTCCCCATGGCCGATTCGTCGCCCCGCAGGCAGGCGGGCCAGGCCGCAGGCAAGACCCGGGCCTGCTACGTGGGCTTCGATCTCAGCAAGTGAACAGGGAAAAGCGACCATGATTTACGGCAATGTGGAATTCGTGGGAGTTGGTGAACTACGGGCGGCACCGGGTGTGGCTGGACTGCGGTTGCAGCGCGTGCCCGAGGAATTGCGCCTGCAACTGAACCCCAATGCCCAACAACGGATGCTCGACCCCGCTGAGGTGGAGATTCGCTTCGTGGCCGATTCGGCCACCGTGCGCATCACGCTGAACGTGCCCGAGGGCGGGATGGTCGTGCAGCCCTTCTGGGGGCCGTTCCAGGGTCGCCAGCGCCATACCGTCAAGGGGTTGCAGACTCTTGAACTGACCTACCCGGAGAAAGTCGCGGACGTGGCGGCGAAATGGGCCGATCAGCTCTCGCCCCATCCGCGCGTCTGGCGGCTCATGCTGCGCGGCGGGGTGGCCCATTTCATCGGTGTTGAAGGCGAGGGCATCCGCCCGCCAAGCGACGGCGAAGTGCCAGCGCTGACGTACCTGGCCTATGGCACCAGCATCACCCACGGGGCGGCTGCCACGGGGGCCCATCTGACCTATCCGGCCCAGGTGGCGCGGCGGCTCGACGCCAATCTCGTGAATCTGGGCGTCGGGGGTGCAGCCCACTGCGAGAAGCCGCTGGCCGACTATGTGGCGGCGCGTGACGACTGGCAGTGCGCGTCTCTGGCGCTCTCGGTGAACATGATCGGCGCGGGATTCGACGCGGCCGGCTTCCGGGACCGCGTCACGTACTGGGTCCACACGGTGGCTGGCAGCAATCCCGCGCGCCCCGTGGCCTGCATCACGCTCTATCCCCATTTCCGTGAGTGCTGTCCGAGCTTCGCTCAGAGCCCCGGCTGGCACATCACCCCCGGCGAGTGCCGGACGATTCTGCGGGAAGCCGTTGCCTCCTGCCCCACCCCCAACGCGTTCCTGGTGGAGGGAACCGACATGCTGGGCCTCGGCGGCCTGTCCGACGACTTGATTCACCCCGCCGACAATGGCATGGTCCAGATGGGCGAGGTCCTTGCCCGCGAACTCCGTGCCCGACTCGGAGTCTAAAGCAGTCGGATCTACCTCGGAGACCGCTATGCTCAGCCAACGCCTACAAGCCATGCGCGAGTCTGTCCGCAGCTTCGCGCATGCGGCGTGCCGCCAGGCCGCCCCGCCGGATATTCTGCCCGAGTTCGAGGCCGAGGGCCTCTCGTGGACCCAGCGTGTCAGCCGCCTGCTGGTGCGCATGTGCGAGGCGGAGCAACCGGTGATCGAGCCCGACCAGCGGATTGTGTTCACCCGTACTGTGCCCACTGTGCCCCTTGTCTATGACGATGAGCAGTGGGGCCGCCAGTTCGAGGGCGGTCGGGCTCACGAGCTCGGCCCGATCAGCAACATTTGCGCCGATTGGGGCGCCACGCTTGCCCAGGGCTTGGCCGGGCGACGCACCGCCGCCGAAGCCGCGCTCGGGAGCTTTGCCCACGACCTCGAGAAGGTCGCGTTTCTCGACGCCACCATCGAGAGCATCGATGCCGTCTTGGCCTTGGCCGAACGCTATGCCGAGGAAGCCCGACATCAGGGGCGGGAGGACATCGCCGGAACCCTCGACCGCGTCCCCGCCCAACCCCCACGCAGTTTCCATGAGGCCCTGCAGTCCCTCCGCCTGCTCCATGCCATGGTCTGGATGAACGGCCACTACCACGTGGGGCTCGGGCGCTTTGACCAGTACATGATGCCGTATCTGCAGGCCGACCTCGATGCCGGGCGGCTGACCGAGCCCGAAGCCGAGGAACTGCTGGCCGAACTGTTCATTTCGCTGAACCGGGATAGCGACCTCTACCCAGGGGTCCAGCAGGGCGACAACGGGCAGTCGCTCATGCTCGGCGGCACCACTCCCGCCGGCGATTGCGCGGAGAATCTCCTCACCCGCATGGTCTTGCGGGTGGCGCGGGACGTGAACATGATCGACCCCAAGATCAATCTTCGCGTGACCCCAACCACCAACCTGGACACGCTCGAGTTGGCCGCCGAACTCACCCGCAAGGGCCTGGGCTTCCCCCAATACTCGAACGACGACGTGGTCATTCCCGCTCTGGTGGCCCATGGCTACGAGCTCAAGGACGCTCGCGACTACACCGTCGCTGCCTGCTGGGAGTACCTCATCCCCGGCAAGAGCGGAGATGTGGCCAATATTGGCGCCCTTTCCTTCCCTTACGCTGTGAACCAGGCGATCCTGGACGGGCTCCCCGCCGGGGACGACTTCTCGGCGTTGCTGGAGCGCGTGGCCGCGAACATCAACGACCAGACCGTGGCTCGGGTGGATGCCTACCGCAACCTGATCCTGCCCCCGGCCCCCTACTACTCGGCCCTGATGACGGATGCCATCGAGCGGGGCACGGACATCTGCCATGGCAACCGCTACAACAACTACGGCGTGCACGGAGCGTGTTCCGCCAATGCTGCCGACGCCCTGGCCGCCGTCCGCGTCTGCGTCTTCCAGGACCGGACCGTCACGCCCGAGGAGCTTGTGCAGGCGCTGAAGACCGACTATGCCGATGGCGAAGCCGTCCGCGAACGCCTGGCTGCCTGCCCCAAGGTGGGCAACAATGATCCGCTTGCCGACCGGATGCTGACGTTCCTGTTCAACGCCTTCGCGGATGCCTGCGAAGCGATCGGTGACAATGGTCGCGGGGGATGCATCCGCCCCGGCACGGGGTCGGCCATGTACTACGTGTGGTTGGCCCGGGGCCATGAGGGGATGGCCGAGCCGGTGGTCGGGGCCACCGCAGACGGTCGCCATGCGGGCGGGTTCTTCAGTTCCAGCCTTGCCCCGGCCCCCGGAGCGCGGCTCGCCGGGCCCATTAGCCTGCTGCAGACCTATGGCAAGCTCGACTACACGCGCATCTGCAATGGCGGCCCGATCACCATGGAGCTGTCCGACGCCGTGTTCCGGAGCCCGGAGACCATTCGCAAGGTCGCCATGCTGATCCGCACCTTTGCCGCCCTTGGCTGCCAGCAACTCCAACTCAACACGCTCGACGTGGAGAAGTTGGAGGATGCCAAGGCCCATCCCGAGGAGCACCGCGATCTCATCGTGCGCGTCTGGGGCTGGAGTGGCTACTTCTGCGAACTGGCCCCCGAGTACCAGGACCACGTCATCGCCCGCCACAAGTACCAGCTCTGAAGGCGGAAGAGGAAGCGGGGCCAGCACCGAATCCCGCCGGGGAGACGCGCTGCGCGGGCGTGCACCCCGCCGCCAGAAGAATGTCGAAGCGCTTGAATGACAGGCGTTCATGGGACATTTTCCCGTATGCGGAGTCGGGCGCATGTCGGGGATGCACGGCCTCCACTGAAGGTCGCAAGGAGTGATTTCCCCCCTGCGGAAGAACACCGGTGTGCCCGACCCGCGTGAGGAGCGGAAGCTATGGTAACGAGGCAAATCGTCGGCGCGGCGCTGTTCGTGACGCTTGTCGCCACATCCCAACCCGCAGGAAAGGGGGCTCCCATGAAACCGACGGCAACGGCGGGCGCACCTGCCACATCGGTCCTCCTGAAGGAAGTCCCGTGGGTGGGGTTCTACCAGGGGTCGAAGAAAGGCAATCCCGAGGATCATCCCCTACCGTCCGTCATGCGGGCGCTGATGGAATATACCGGCAGCGATCTGGGCTTGCCCGGCTTTGTCGATCAGCGGGGCAAGTGGCGCTGGTCGGCGTGCGCCCTGTTCCATGGCGTCACGGGCTCTGGGTTTGCCTTCAACTGGAAGCAACCCTACGGCGAAGGGCATCTCGGCAGGGCGTTGGTCCATTCGTACGATAGGGCCTTCGTGGCGGCGGGGTTGAGCCGCCAGATGCTGCTGCGGTCGTCCTTTGCCGCCACGTACGACCATGCGGGGCGGGTCAGCGACGACGCGGTGGAGTACCGCCGTCTGATCGTGCAGAGCATCCGTGACCGGCGTCTGCCAGTGATCGCGATTGGCGTGATCGGACCCGAAGAGCCATGCCTGATCAGCGGGTTCCAGGACGAGGGCGAAGTGATCGTCGGCTGGAACTTCTTCCTGGACGAGGCCCGCAAGGATCCGCGCGTCAGCTTCGACGCCGAGGGGCGGTTCGTGATGCGCGACTGGTTCCGGGACACGCATGCCATCGCGGTGCCCGGAGCGCCGCTGGCACCGCCGCCGGATCGCCGGGATCTCCGCGTGCAGGCGCTCCGCCAGAATCTGGCTCTCCTGTGCAACTGCGGTTCGGACGACGCTCCGTTCGGCAGCGCGGCCTACCAGGCATGGATCGAGTACCTGTTGGCCCCGATCCCAGACCCTGTTGCCGCCGATCCGCGCCAGATCAAGCCTCTGCACGCAAAGCACAACGAACCCGTCGGCGAACTCGCCGAACGGCGTGCCTACGCCGCCTCGTTTCTGGAACACGCCGTCAAGGAACTGCCGGCCGTCGCCAAGGAATTGCAGCGGGCTCGCTACTGCCACCAAGCCATGCACGATATACTATGGCGGGTCTGGCAGACGGTGGGCGTGTGGCACAAGACCGACGACGCCAAGCTGCTGCGCTTCGCAGACCCCGCCTTCCGCACCGAACTGGCCTCGTTGGTGCGCCGCTTGCAGGCGTGGGATCTGGAATCGGCGAAGCATATCCGCGAAGCCCTGGCAAAGCTGGGCGTGGCTGATCTGCCTGCGCTTCCCGCTCTAAAGCCGATCACGGGACTGCGCGACCTCGGTGTCGAGCACCCCCTGCCAGGCCAGTTGGACCGACTGTGGGAGACGCCCGAACCGGCCATCCCCGGCGTACCTGCGCCCCAGGGCCCCGGTCTGGCGGACGCCATCCGCGCCGCAACGGCTGTGACCGACTGGCCGATCGACGCGCCCGCCAATGCCATGGCCGATCTGCGGGCCTGGGGCGAGAAGGCTGGCTGGCAATTACGGATCGTTAACGTGTCGCCCGACGAGCAGACGTTGCCACGCGCCCGGCGGATCAACGACGTGATCCTCTCATGCCTCTACGGCCTGCCGGTGGCGACCACCCACGACGGTAAGCCCGTCGTGGTCACTGGCTACAACCACCTGGCTGGGGAGACGCTCCGGGTCCGCCTGCCGGACCAGGCCGACGATGCCCCGGCGGCGAAGATCCGGATGGACGACAAGGGATGGGGCCCGACCTGGGTCTTCCTGGCGGGACGGAAGTAAGCAGAGGCCGAAGGCTCGGAGTCGGGGCCAGCCCCGAGCCCCGCCGGGGAGACGTGTCTCCCCGAACCCCTCGTGAGTGCCTTGCAGAGCGGCGTACCACTCCGCAAGGCGACTGCCGTTGCTCGCGCACCGATCCCGTGTAGTGCTACTTCCCCGGTCGCGCCAGCACGAGATTGTCCTTCACGACACCTCTGGCTGTCTTGTCCAAAACAGACTTGCCAGGGAGTTGGAGGAGATTGCCGGTGATCACTGCGGCGGTCTTCCTGCCGGTCACCTCGATGCCGTCACGGGTGCTCTGGATCGTGTTGCTGCCGAAGACGGTGCTGCCAGCTTGCAGGCGCACGGCCCAGCCGGGGTGTTCCTCCA
>JABGQJ010000456.1 GCA_018648945.1 Victivallales bacterium | reverse complement strand
ACTGCAAGGCAACTTCCACCAGCCTCTGCTCTTCGGTACCGTGAGTGGCATGCCAGATGATTACCGGGCATTCCGCCTGCGGACCGGGGAGCCAAAGGTGGGCATTTCCCGCGCAGCCAGTGGCCGAACGCAGCTATCGGTGGCCATGAGCCTGACCAACGAGACGGGCAAGGATCGGCAGGTGTCAGCGACTCTGACCGTGCCGGGGACGGACCTCTCGGTTGCTCACCCGCCAGTGGCGCTTACCGTCGGAAAACAGGCGGAGTTCTCTTTTCCTACCGTGACAGTGAAGAAGGGGGTCGACAAGACCAATGTGGTCCTCACCTTCAGCGAGGGTGGGGTGCCTCTGCGCAAGCTCTACAAGCGGCTTTCCTGTGAGTTCCGGCCCTTGAGCGTGACCATGTTGCAGCCCGTCTACCGGGACTGCATCTTCCCGGACGAGAAGGTGGCCGAACTGGTTTTCCTAGTCAGCACCACGCCCGAACTGGCGCAGGGCGCGGCCAGTGTTGGCTGTGAGTTCCGCGACCGGCAGGGAACGGTGTTGGCCAGGCAGAAGCACAAGGTTGCCGAGCTGCCGGAACAGTGGCGGTTGCCCTGTGCTGGACTGGCAATAGGAACCTACACGCTCCACGTGACGGCTCTGGACCCGGCAGGCAAGGCTCTGGCCTCGGTGTCCCGCACGATCAAGAAGCTACCCAAACCAGCGGCTGGCAGCATGGTCCGGGTGGATGAGAACCGGAATCTCCTGGTCGATGGTCGCCCCTTCCTGGGGATTGGCTGGTATGGCGGCATCCCGGCTGACCCGAGGCCAGACGTGGTGGCGATGCAGAACGTGATCGTGCCCCATGTCCTGCGTTACCCCGATCCCTCGGCGATCAGCCAGCAGCTTGCCCACGGAGTCTATACCATTGTCTCTGTGGAGAACGGGCGGCTTTTCCATTCCTTCAACATGTGGCAGAAACAGAACGAGCATCTGAAACCCGTTACCAAGGAGTTGCACACCTTGGCCGAACCCAGCCCGATGATGCGTGATCTGGTCGGCAAGCTGGTGGCAGCCGTGCGCAACGAGCCCGGATTGCTGGGCTACTACATCTCGGACGAGCCGGAAATCCATGACATTCGCTCGGAGTACTTGGAGAGTTTCTACCAGTTGCTCCGCGAACTCGATCCCTACCACCCGGTCTTCGTGACCAACGACACGGTGGATGGTTTGGTCACCCATGGCTACAAATGCGCGGATGTGCTCTCCCCCGATCCCTACTCCAAATCGCTCGACTACATCCCCCGCTTCCTGAAGAAGATCCAGGAGATCGCGTTGCCTGGTCAGACCTGGTGGGTAACGCCCTGGCATTCCGCTTCGGATACCCACTTCAAACGCCCCATGGGAAGTGCACGGGCATACCCGTACCGGGTCCAACGCAGCCAGGTCATGTCCAGTCTCTGCTACGGCGCGAAGGGATTCACTGGCTACACCAGCGCCTTCTATGCACCCGAGATCGAGTATCGCTATGGTCTGCCCCATATCTGGCGTGAGTTGCGGGCGTTGGAGCCCTTCCTGGCGGCCCCGGTAGAGCTGGCCGAAGTCTCGGGTGCCAGCGATGTGCCCGTCCTGGTGCGCCAGACCCAGGGGAGGGTGTTGGTTCTGGCCAGCAACCACGGCGAAGAGCCGCGCACGTTCACGGTCTCCTGGCCTGCCTTGGGAAGCCGCAAGCTTCGGGACATTTCGACTGGCAGGTCCCACGCAGCTCGGGGCGGTGAAGTGAAGCTGGCCATGGCTGCCGGTGAGGTGGCGGCGTTGACCGATGCGCCGGTCGCCGCCTTCCTGCCCAGCGTTGCCACGGTGGAGAAGGAATTGGCCAGACGACACGCGGCGGCGCGCAAGCCGGGGAACCTGTTGCATTGGTCGCGCGGGGTGCGGGCGGCGTGCTCCAAGGGGCATTACGCGCCCTGGTTCGATCAGTTCTTCTACTACGCCATCAATGGGGTGACCGATGACCGGGGTTGGTACGTGTCACACGCCAAGGGCAAGCCCGCATGGTTCGAGGTTACCTTGCCCAAGGAGACCAATCTGGGCCGGGTTGAGATCTACACCGAAAACCTACGCGACTACCGTCTGGAGATTGCCGACGGACAGGGGAATCGCCGCCAAGTGGCTTTCAAGGGAAATGGCGAGAAGCACCTGCTCCACGGCTTCGACCCGCCGATTCCGTGTCTGAAACTGCGCCTGCATGTCACGGCCACCACCAATGGGGACGGGGTGGTCGTGCATGAGATCGAGGCCTACGAGGCCCGTGGCAATGCCCCGCCAGCGATGCTGGAAGGCGCGGTCGTGCGCCCCGTCCGGGCTGGGGCGGTGTTCTTTGCGGCCAAGCCAGCCAAGCCGTACCTTTGGGAGGAGACCTTTCGCGATTTTGCCACCAACCCGAAGTTCTACTGGGACAAGCGCGATACGAAGTGGGTGACCAACCCCGAGACCTACTTGGGCGAGCCGGTTGCCAAGGGCTTGCGCACGGCCAGCCGGTCGCCGAAGGGATATGCGGGGATGACCCGTTTCTTCCCCTACGATCCTGCGTTCCGCTTCTTCCAGGTAGAGATCACTGACATCGAGGGCAAGGGCTACCGCTACGCCAGTGTGTTTGCCAGCGATGGGTCGGGCAAGCTCAAGGTCCGGGGTGGTATCAACACCTCCCGCCCGGGCATCTACACGGTTGATGCCCACTATCTGCACGAGAGCTTCCGGACAGTTGGTGCCCGCAGCAAGATGTATGTACGGGTGGGATCGGCTGGCTCCAGCAAACAGGACGATGGCACGGTGTTGCCGGGGCCGGCGGTAACCTATGGTTGGCTGCGTTTGGCGGCCTGGCCGCGCAATGGGCTGGTCGTGACCCTCGCCGATGGCTCGCCTCTGCCGCGCATTCTGAAACAGGGCGACACGCTCCACTTCGAGGTGCATCTGGACGAACCTGCCACCGATGTCACCGCAGAGGCCATGACTGGTCCCAGCTACAAGCCTCTTTCCTTCAATGCCGAGCCCTATGTGCAACTGGCGAAGGCCGACACCGAAGGTAGAGTCTGGGCCGCTGATCTAACCCTCGGTAAGGGCACGGGCACGTTCAAGTGCGGTGGGTACCCCGCCGTGTTCCGGGCGAATGTGTTGGGTGGTGCCCTTGAGCAGACCCATTTCTCGTCCTCCGTGAGTTTTGAGTAGCCTGATTCTGCGTAGGAGACACACCCATGCGTTTTGCCTCCCTGTCCATTGCCCTTCTGATGCCGAGCTTGTTGCTGGCCGCGCCGAAACGGGTTCTTGAGTCGGCCCGCGAGATTCCGCTGGCGGCGGATGTGGATGTGGTCGTGGTTGGCGGCGGCTCTGGTGGGGTTGCTGCGGCCGCCGAAGCGGCGAAGGCGGGTGCGAAGGTCTTCCTGGTCGCGCCTCGGCTGTATCTGGGTGAGGATCTGTGCGCGCCCTACCGACTCTGGCTGGCGCCGGAGGAGGAACTGGATACGCCGCTGGCCAAGGCCATGTTCGCCGATCCCATTGCCGCTCGTGGTCTGCCCTTCACCTACGCCGCGTCGTTGCCCTCCGCAGGCAAGCACGTGGACTCCACGCCTCCACGCATGCTCAACGACGGCCAGTGGATGACGGCCTTCACTCAGAGCGTCGAATATGGCGGGGACGTGACGATCACCCTTGATCTTGGCGAGGTCCATCCTCTGTCCAGGATTGCCGCCATGATCTTCCAGTCGCCCAAGCGTTTCGATATCCGTAGCATTGCCGTTTCGTTGAGCCTTGACGGCAAGACCTGGAGGGAGACGGATGGCCTGGACAATCCAGGTCACCTGAAGGGCGACTACGTTGAGCGTCCCCTGGAATTGCAGATGCCTGTGGCTGGCAAGGCCCGGTACGTGAAGTTCGAGGTGACCAAGGGCGAGGACGCGATCCGGGTGCTCCTCGGTGAACTGCAGGTCTTCTCCCTCCAGGATGAGAGGGCCAAGAGCGAGTTGGCGCGGAACACGACGCCCATGCTCGTCAAGTCCGCGCTGGAAGAGGCGCTGATCGAGGCGGGCGTGCAGTTCGTGTACGGTTCGCCCGCAACCGATGTGCTGCGGGATGCCAACGGGTGTCTGGCAGGGGTGGTGATCGCCAACCGTGCGGGGCGCCAAGCCATCCGCGCCAAGGCGGTGATTGATGCCACGGGGCATGGTTGGTTCGCCAAGTTGGCCGGGGCCGATGTGACATCCCCCGAGCCCGGCACGCAGACGTTCCGCCGCATTGTGGTCGGCGGGACACCCCGCAAGGGCAAAGGCATTGTGTCCTGCAAGCGCATCCCGATCCGCGTCCCGGTGGGCGGCGTTGGTCCGGCTGCCTATGGCAGTGGCGGTTTTGGGAATTCCGTGCAGCGGATCAATGGCCCCATGCAGATCGCCCACCCCGAGTTGTTCGAATACACGCTGAGCCTGCCGGTAGCGGACACGAGTTTCGCGGCTCTGGCCGAGGCGGAGCAGGTGGCGCGAGACGTGACCTTCGATCCCAACCAAGTCGAGGAGTCCGAGACGCTGTTGCCTTCGGCTTCCGTCGTGGTCGATGCCGCTGGCGTGGCTGGATTCTACGTGGCACCGACCGGGATCAACCCGTCCCCGCTCGCCGTCCTGCGCGCCGGGACAGAGCTGGGCACAACCGTAGCCAAGGCAGTGAAGGGGATGGCCACGCCGAAGGGCGTGCGCGTGGTCGGGCTGCCCGCGGCCAGCGCCACCGAGACAAAGGGCACTGTTGGCGAGAACCTGGCAGGCTTCAGGCCGGGGGGCAAGGCCGAAACGGCGATTCCCTCTCCGGCCCGGGCCTTGCCAGTGGTGGGTGAATACGACGTGGTGGTGGTCGGCGGCGGCACCAGTGGGGCGCCGGCCGGGATTGGCGCGGCTCGACGCGGGGCCAAGACCTTGGTCGTCGAGTATCTCCATGCTCTCGGCGGCGTGGGCACGACTGGCCTGATTGGCATCTACTGCGCGGGGTACCGCAAGGGTTTTACCGCCGAAATCGATGCGGGGATCAAGGCCATCGGCTCCCCCACCTATATCGTCGGCAAACAGGAGTACTGGCGGCGCGAAATCCGCAAGGCGGGGGGTGACATCTGGTTTGGCTCGCTGGGTTGCGGAGCCTACACGGTGGACGGCAAGGTATCGGGGGTGGTCGTGGCCACGCCGGAAGGCCGGGGCGTGGTCCTGGCCAAGGTGGTGATCGACGGCACCGGCAGTGCCGATGTGGCGGCGGCCGCAGGCGCGGAAACCGCCTACAACAGTCCCAAGGATGCGGCCATGCAGGGCACCGGCATTCCCGTTCGCTCGCCCGGCGCGAGCTACATCAACACCGACTGGACCTACGTGGACGAGATGGACATGATCGACGTGACCAGTGCCCTGATCATCGCCAAACGCAAGTACAAGGGCGGCTATGACCTCGGCCAGCTCATCGATACCCGCGAGCGCCGTCGGATTGTCGGTGACTACACGCTCAACCCCCTGGACATCATCAACCGGCGGCGCTTCCCCGATACCGTCCAGATCAGCCAAGGCGGCAAGCTGGACAAGCACGGGCCGCCAGTGCATCCCTACTACTTCATCAACAATCACTTTGGCGGCATTGCCTACACTCCCTACCGCTGCCTCTTGCCCAAGGGGTTGGACGGCATCCTGGTGGTCGGGATCGGCATCAGTGCCCACCGCGATGCCATTCCCTCCGTGCGCATGCAGCCCGGAATGCAGAATCTCGGCTACGCCGCTGGCGTGGCGGCAGCCATGGCCGCCCGCGGCAATCTGCCTACCCGCAAGGTCGATGTGAAGGTCTTGCAGGAGCACCTCGTGGCCAAGGATAGCCTGACCGCCGATGTGCCCGACCATGTGGATTCCTACCCCTTGCCTGCCGCAGTCCTGCAGGCGGCTGTCACCCAGTTGCGCAATCGCGACTACGGCAAGCTTGGCCTCATCATGGCCCAGCCCGAGTCGTCGCTCCCCCTGTTGCGGGAAGCCTATGCATCGGCCAGCACCCCGGAAGGCAAGCTTCGCGTCGCCCATGTTCTGGGCATGATGGGTGATGGCACCGGCATCGAGACCCTGTTGACCGCAATTCGCGCGGTCGAGAGCTTCAGCACTGAGAATATCTCGCGTTACTTCCCCAATATCAGTTGGGGCCACAGTTACGTGCTGGCCGCTGGCTACAGCCGCGACCCGCGCGCACTCCCCGTGATCCTGGGGAAGGCCGAGAAGCTGGGCACGGCAGGCAACTACTGGAAGGATATCAAGGTCCTGGCCATGGCGCTGGAGGCCCTCGGCGATGCGCGCGCAACCGAGGTGATTGCCAGCTA
>JABGQJ010000455.1 GCA_018648945.1 Victivallales bacterium | reverse complement strand
CGCGTCCGAGGAAGAGGATCGCGTTGGTCTTGATCTCGACGATCAGGAACAAGAAGGGGTGGTCGACCTCGAACATGCGCGACTGTTCCTCAGCTTTCTTGAGGAACATCGACGATGTTGCGGCCGCCGCCCTGGTCCCCTCCTCATCCACCTCAAGCATGGCCTTGTGGCGGATCTCTCCGAGCCAGATTCTCCCCGAATCGCCCGCGACACCGGTGATGCCCTCGAAGTTGGCCTCCGACGGCGAGAACGGTAGCGTCATGCCGAGCGCCTGGAGAGGGGGGATCAGGTCTGCCTCGTAGGAGAAGGCGAATCTGGGTAACTCCAGATGGACCTTGCCGGCGTGGGCGCTCTGCAGTCTGGTGAAGGTCAACTGCAGACTGTCGATGGTTAGCTCCTCCTCCATGCTGGCGAGGCCCATTCGCTCCCTGGGCAGGATGACGACCATCGCCAGGGATGTGTCTCGGTACGGGAGAGAGATGGCCTGGAAGTCTTCCTCCTCGTGGATGCGGTACTTCGTCGTCTGCATCATCATGGGGACGGAGATCGAGGTGTCCGCAGTTGTATGGAACTCGGCTGGCTGCGTGTATTCGGGGTCGAACTTGCTGGCCCACTTGCCTTCGAAGTAGATTGCATTGAGGAGGACGAGGGCGGAGGCAGGCGGGACATCCCCGATGATCCCCTTGATCTTGCCTCGGGTCCTATCCGCGACCCAGGAATTGATCGGCCGCACGCTGGAGCCGCTGAAGACCTCGGCTGCGTACTTCTGCTGGAGGAGATCGCGGTAGCCCTTGGCCACGGCGGTCTCATCCGTCAGACAGACCGCGTTCGCGGCGGAGAGAGTGCTGCCCCTCCTCCTGCGCCGCTTGTCCAGCCTGTCTGTGAGACCTGCATTGGCGTCATCGATTCGCTCCCTGCCAAAGGGGTGGTTGAGGACCGTCGCCATCTCCGTTTCCGTGTCGCCACGCGCACCCGTCCGTGCCATCGCCATGGAGGTCCCGATGCTGTAGGGGGAAAGGACCAGATTGCCCGACTCGGTCCGCAGCTCCTTGTAGAGCTGCAGCGCGGTCTGGTTGTAGGCCGCGAGTGCGCTCTTCTCGTCCTCGTTCAGTGGGGGAAGCTCCCTGACGGGGGCCTGGAACACCCAATACGCCAGGACGCCCAGGCCAACCGCGATCCCGATCCCGGCGTAGCAGTAAGCGCGCTTCGCTGACAGCATGTGATCTCTCCCCTATGGGGCTTCCTTGGTTGCACTTGGAGAGTACAACGCGCCGCGGTTCCAAGGAATTGGTCAATCACCCGTCGCCCCGGCAAGAGCAGCATCTCGTCAAGGTTGCAGGAGCTTCTCCAGAGCCTTGATGCGGGCCGGGCTGCCGATGAGATACACGGGGTCGTCGCCAAAGGCGGCGAGTTGGTCGAGTCTGCCGCCCATCATGTCGTACGCGGCTACCCCCTGCATGCGCTCCAGCAGATCCCGGCTCAACGCGACCTCCGCGCCGTCTGTCCAGGCGAGAAGCGCCCGGTCGTTCGGCCTCTCGAAGCCGTAGGCGAACAGAGGTCCTGTCTCGGTGACGGGCACTCCGGGTTTCGTGCCGGGAGGCAGCAGCCAGGCCATGGCATTGGTCGCCACGAAGAACTTGTGGGGGGTGGGGCCGTAGTCGAACAGCATCTCGAAATGAATGCGGTGGGATCTCTTGTTCAGCCCCAGTGGCCAGGTGCGCTGATGGAAGAAGACCTTGCTGGTGCCGTGGCTGAAGAGAATGGCCAGGTACTTCAGGTTGTAGGCCGCAGCGGTTCTCTCGTCGCCATAGGTCAGGTAATTGCTGGACATGCCGTACATGACGCTGGGACGGTCATTGGAGTACATGCCATACTCCGTGAACCAGATGTCCTTCTTGGCATTGTGAGCGGCCTGGAAATCGGTGATTCTCTTGGCGTGCCCGAGGAAGGTCAGGGTGTTGTGGTAGCGCGGATAGACGTGCTCGCTCAGGATATCCGCCAGCCGCGCGGCCCGGGCGTTTGGCTCTTCGGTCTTGTCGAGATAGTGCAGGCCGCAGCGCATGATCTTGAGGGCCGGGTCCACCTTGGCCGCCTCCTCCTTCACCGCCGTGAGGAACTGCTCGTACTTCTCCCCCACAAGCCAATTCCGGCACTTGTGAGCGAAGGGTTCGTTGAGTACCTCCCAGGCGGTCGTGACGTCCCGGTAGCGCGTGATGCACTCGCGGGCATAGCGACGGTAGTCCGCCATGTCCTTGGGCAGATGCCAGAGATCCTCGTAGGCATCGCCGAGTCGTTTGCCGCGCGCCTCGGGCGGGCCCGAGCTGGCCCAACTGGCGGAGGGATCGGGCAGGATGGCCTGCACGCGCAGGTTCAGCCGCCGGGCCCGCCCGAAGAAAAGGTCCGGGCCGCTGAAATCCCAGACGCCCTTCTCGGGCTCCACGTTGTCCCACTTGAGCGTCCAGTCGCGCACCCAGAAGACCCCGGCGTCCTGCGCCATGGTTTGTAGGAGATCGGTGTAGTAGGGATGGTTGGTGCCGAAGCGCGCGTCTCGGTTGCCGTGGGTCTTGGCATACGGGTAGATGATCACGAAGGGCAGTTCCATGCGGTACGCAAATCCCTCGCCCTTGACGGCGGCCGACACCACATAGTGGCCATTGCCAGTCACTGGCACTCGCCATGTGGCTGGGGCGGCATCTCCCGTTAGCGCCAAGGTCTCTCGATGGACTTCCTTGCCCCGGAAATCGGTGACGCTCAGCTCGACCTCAGCCCGGTTCCCAGGCCCCCGAGACCAGCTGTCGAGCTCCAGGACAACCTGTTCCCCCGTATAGTGGACTCCCGCCGGTCGCTTGGTGCGCAAGGCCAACTCAACGGGATATCTGGAGGCGTAGGCCGTGGCCTGCGCTCCCCGCTCCAACTGCACGCCATCGATCCAGAGCTTGGCTGGCCCATCCTCGGTCGCCGCGCTGACTCCCACAAAGCCGAATATGTCGGGTGCCTCGAAGGTCAGGATCTGCCGCTGCCAGGCATCCCCCACGCTGACGGCCTTGGCCTTCGACTCCCCGGTCATGAAGTAGACCTCGATCTTGGCCTCCCGACCCGGCTTGTCGGATTTCAGGAAGACCGAGAGGGTATACGTTTGCCCTTCCTCGAACCGGAGCCAACCCTTGGTCACGGTCCGCACCGTCTTGAAGTCGATCTTGGCAGCCTTGGGATAGTCCTTGTAGCCGCTGGGCAAGACCTCCCGGCTCAGCTCGACCAGACCGGAGGATCTGCCGTGATGGGCTGCGGTCCGGTCGGCCTTCACCAAGCCATAGTCGAAGGAGCTGGTGCCCCAGCCACTGGTGCCGGCCTCGAAACTGCTGTTGCGGATGATGTTCTTCTCGGTCGCCAGCGTTGTCTCCCGCACCATCTGTTGCCGGATGGGATTGACCACGATCATGCTCTTGCTGGTCTCGGCCACGCGCAGGTCCGACAGATAGAGCGTGCCGGTCTCCATGAAGTAGATCTCAAACCGGGTGCTGTCACAGTCACCCCCGACCGCAGACGGTTGGACAATCAGCTGGGTTTCCTGCCACGCTTCGGTCACCGGGAGATCTGCCCTCACAACCGTCCCCCACGGCTTGATGCGCATGACAGCCATGGTGACGTTGTCGGATTCCATCTTCTCCTTCTTCAGCCAGAAGGACATGAACAGCTTCTGCCCACCCTTCGTCTTGACCATGCCGTCCTGTTTGAAGATGACCCAGGCGCGATTGCTCTTCGTGGGGAACTTGGTGCACTCGATCTTGATTGCCGGTCTGCCGTCCGGCCCCGCCACCAAGGAGGTCGTGCCCTCCACCCCTTCGCCCTCGAAGTGCACTCCCCACTGGCTCGGCAGCCCATCCTCGCCGCGCGCGGCGAGATCCCCGTTCCTCAGCATATTCGGCCCGTCAGGTGCGGCAAGCACCCCCCAAGCAATCATGCACAGCGCACTGCCAATTCGGGAGATGTGTGTTCTTCGCATGCCGTCGCCCTGGGGGTTGCCGACTGGGGGTTCTCTCCTCCGCAGAGGCAAGAGACGCTAGCGCCAAGCCTTCGCGGATGCAAGGCATGCTCTTGCGCAGGGGGCCTGGAACCAGTTCCCCAGAAATGCACTCCTAATGAGTGATAGACATCAAAGGGCAAGCTGGCCAGCGCAGAAACGATCAACGAGTACGGAGTCGCACAGTCGGACCACCGAGTCACATCCCAGGGGAGTGCCAAGAGAGAGGAGAGACGAGATGAAGGTCAAATTCATACTGCCAGCTCTCACCGAAGCGGGGAGTCCATTCTGGCGGCCGATCAAGTACTCGCTGTTCCCCCCGATTGGGCTGGCGACGTTGGCGGCGTATCTGGACCCAGCCGACGAAGCCGAGATTGTGGATCAGCACGTCGAAGCGCTGAGCCTGGACGACGAGCCGGACATCGTCGCGATCGAGGTCTACATCACCAATGCGTACCGCGCCTTCACGATCGCGGACCACTACCGGCAACGGGGCGTGTTCGTCATTCTCGGGGGCATCCATGTCTCGGCCCTGCCGGAGGAGGCAGCGAAGCATGCCGACGCCATATTCATCGGGCCAGCCGAGGAGTCCTTCCCCCGGTTCCTGGCTGATTCCCGCAACGGGCGGGCCGCCCAGCGCTATGTGTCCCGCACGCGGACGCTCGTGGGCATTCCCCCCGTTCGCCGAGACCTGATCAAGCGGGAGAGATACCTCGTCCCCAACTCGATCGTGGTCACCAGGGGGTGTCCCCACCACTGCGACTTCTGCTACAAGGATGCATTCTTTGCCGGCGGGATATCCTCCTACACGCAGACTCTGGACGATGCTCTCGGCGAGATCGGGCGTCTGCCGGGACGGCACCTCTACTTCCTCGACGACCACCTGTTTGGCAACCCAGGATTTGCCCGCGACCTGTTCATGGAGATGGAGTGCATGGGGCGCATCTTCCAGGGCGCCGCCACGGTGGACTCGATCCTCAGAGGGGATCTGGTCGAGCGAGCGGCTGATGCCGGTCTCAGGAGCATCTTCGTCGGGTTCGAGACCCTGAATCCCGCGAATCTGGCGGCGAGTAACAAGACGCACAACCTGAACCGCGACTACCAAGCGGCGATTGAGAGGCTGCACGATCTCGGGGTGATGATCAATGGCAGCTTCGTCTTTGGTCTGGATGGTGACACCAACGACGTGTTCAAGCGGACGGTCGATTGGTCAGTCGAGATGGGGATCACGACGGCGACCTTCCACATCGCCACGCCGTATCCGGGCACGCGGTTCCACCGGAAGATGACCGAAGCAGGCCGGATGCTGACCGATGACTGGAATCTGTACGACACCCGGCATGTGACGTTCTCGCCTGTCGGCATGGGCCAGGAAGAGCTGGAGAGCGGCTACCGGTACGCCTACCGCGAGTTCTACCGTTGGTCGGCCATCCTCCGCTCCAGCCTATCCCATGGCAGTCTCAAACATCAACTGAAGCACTTCTTCTACACCAGTGGCTGGAAGAAGTTCGAGCCGGTCTGGAACCTGATCATCCAGGCTCGGAAGCTGAGGGCCATGACGCCACTGCTGGAGGCCATCCTGGCCAAGGTGACGAACAAGAAGGGCGGGGCGTCGGCCAGTGTGCCGTTGGCTGATGCGCAGCGGACGGCGAGAGAGCAGCAGCCTATTGGCAAAGGGCAGAAGGCAACTGATTCGGGTTGATCTGGAGTGGCCTCAGAGTACGTTCCCGGAGTTGGCATGGGGCTTGCCGCAGCGAGTTGCCCATGGCACGGATGTCCCTCCTCGTTGGCACAGGACCTGAATCAGGAGCTGTGAGTTGAGCAAATCAGCATTGTTCCATGCGCTTTCCCGGCTGTTCCCAGAAGGGGCTCTCAAAGGCAGGCTGCGGCTGTGGTTCTATGTGCTGACGGGCAAGATCAACCGGCATCAGGTCACGCGCGAGAGGCTGCCCTTCACCATCCGCTACCAGCTTTTCCGGAACCGGTTCCGGCTGTGCTTCGACCGGGGCCGGTTTGCAGGTCGCGAGCTTGTCCTGCCAGCCTACTACGATGCCACACTGCACCCGGATCAGATCACTTCCCCCTGGGCATTCGTGTGGTACGTGGGGCTGGAGGTGGAGAGCTATTTCTGTGGCCCCGAGTTGTGCGAGGGGGACTTGGTGGTCGATGCGGGGGCATGTCCGGGCGACTACTCCCTGCTGGCTGGCGAAGCGGTGGGGCCGCAGGGCTGTGTCGTCGCGTTGGAGGCCGACGCTTACTCGGCGCGCTACCTGCAGGGCGTCGTGGACTTAAACCAGGGCACGAACTGCGATGTGCGCCATATGGCCTTGGCTTGCAGGGGAGGGGAAGT
>JABGQJ010000454.1 GCA_018648945.1 Victivallales bacterium | reverse complement strand
CGGGAGCCTCCGCAGATCCCAGCCACTGGCATCCCTCCCTTCCATCTCCGACAGCGCGTAGGCAATTGCCGGAAGAGCTATTCCTTGCCCGCCTCTTGCCTCCGTAGCTTCCAGTACGCGGCTTGGAGATAGAAGATGCCATTGCTGGAAACGCGCTGGTAGTCGAGGCGGGTGATGGCGCGGGTGAGCAGGGCCTTCTGCTCCTCGGGAAATGGTTGCTCGACCATCAGCTGGGTCAGGGCGGCTTCGCCGCTCTCGCGGATGCAGTACCAGACTCTGCGGTACTTGCCTTCCCACTTGAGGGCCTCGTCAGTTCGCCAGTTGGTGCAGAGCATGGTGAGGTCCACCTGGTCAGCGGTCTTCTTGGCCGAGATGGCCCGGGCGGCACACCGCTTCGCAACCCCAGCCATGATTTCGTGCATGGTCCGCTTCAGCTTGGGATCGCGCTCCATGAACGCCAGCAACTCCAGCGAGGCCTGCATCTGGAGCCAGGCGTAGGTGGGTTGCCGGTGATCGACGGTCAGTGATTGCTTCACCGCCTCGGCCACATACTTGCGCCACAGGTCGTGGTATTCCTGCTTGCCGGTCGCGTCCCAGGCCGCCGCGTAGATCATGGGCAATCGCGCCGCCTCATGTCCTTGGACATTCCACATGCGGCTGATGCCGCGGGCGTCGCGATTGCCATCAGAGCGGAGGGAGTCGTAGTTGTTCTTGGCAATGACGTTCCGCGTCATGCGATCGGCAATGGCGGCGAGGATAGTGCCAATCTCCCGTTTCGTCTCGGCATCGCACAGGGGACTGTGGAGGTAGAGCCAGAGACCGTGGACCACATGGGTGTATTGGTCCCGGGAGCTGTTTGGGTAGATGCTCTTGAGGTCTTCCGCGCAGACGCCACGGGCGACAAATCCCGGCACGCCATGGGCCATGGTGGCGAGCTGGATGCCCTTGAACACCTTCCGGGCGCTCTCGTGCAGGCTCTTCTCGCCAGTGACTGCATACCGGTCCACGATCAGAGAGAGCATGGCCCCGGCGGAGATCATGCAGTCCTCCATGCCGGTGCCGTAGCCGCACTCGTTGGGGTCTTGCCGCTTGACCTCATCGGCGGTGGGCAAATGCGCCAGTTCCTTCCCGGCGTCGTAGCTGGTCAGGTAGTCATAGAAGAGCTTCGTCTTGGGCAGGTAGAACCGCTGCCAGGTGACCTGCCAGGCCTGCTCCGCACACGCCGCGAGAGTTGCTTCGTCTGTCTTCGTTGCCGCTTGCGACACTGTTTTCGCGCTCCGTTCAGCTGCCATGCCCAGAGTGGCGGCAAGACACAGACAAGCCGCCGCCAACGCACTCCGTCCGGTTACTCCAGCCATGGTCTTCCCCGTGGATTTCCGACACGTCAAGAACAGACCGGCGAGCCCCACCGGCAGGAATACCCATACTAGTCTTGGGAGCCCGGTATGCAAGGAACGGGCAGCACGGCCCCGTGGTCTGCCAGCAGGGCGCGCAACTGACCAAGCGGCACGTCACGGGAGGGACACCCCAACTGCACTGCCAGCGCGGCGGCAGCACCAGCGGCCTGGCCCATGACCATGCAGGATGGCTGGACCCTGAGCGCGGAGTTGGCGAGTCGGTCGCTCGCAATGCAACGACCCGCCGCCAGCAGGCGCTGGCTGCCACGCGGGACCAGAGCCCCGAATGGGATCGTCGGCACGATTCCCTCCGCCAGAAACTCCGTCTCGCCCCCGGCCTCCGTATGCAGATCCACAAAGAAGATCGTGTAGCCGATCGCATCGGGGAACAGGCGGCCACTGAGATAGTCCTCCCGGGTAACCGCCGTCTCACCGACGATGCGGTAGGTCTCCCGGATCGCGGTGTCGTGCCGTACCCACTCGACCCTCGTTCCTCCGCACCCCGGCAAGGTTTTCACGAACCGCAGGAGCCGGAGCAGCGACTGCCGACCCGCGACATTGGCGACCGTCTGCGAGTCTGCCGTGGTCGAGTCGGCGCCGAGAATGTGTTGCTGATTCCAGCCCCGGGCCTGCAGGAAAGCCATGAACGACCTGCTGTTCATCCCCGCAAAGTCGCCCGCCTTGAGCCTGCCATCCGCACAAGCGGCTTCGTAACGGCGTTGGACCGCCGCCGGATCGAGGGCCTTGGCGTCGTAGCCGCTGAGCATGAACTCCAGCGTCCCCGGCTGCCGGACCTCGCCCTCCTCCCGCTCGAAGCCAAGCATGCCGACCACATCGGCATCTCCCGAACAGTCGATCAGTTCCCGACAGGTGGTGGTCCGGCGGATGCCCTTGCCGATACTCGTCACCACCCAGCCCTCGGGCGCGGGCTGGACCTCAACGACCGTCTCGTGGTAATGCAACCGCACGCCGACGGCACAGGCCGCCTCCTCGGCAACGACCGGGTAGAGCGCGGCGTTGATCTGCACATAGTGCGAGGGCCGACCGACAGGCGGATTGCCGAAATCTGGCATCGCTCGTCCGTCGAGCTCCAGTGTCGCCGCGACCAACTCCCAACCGATGCCGGCCACGACCTGTCGGCCCCAGGCGTGGAAGTAGCCCGGTTGCTTGACGCCACCCCAGGTCATGGTGCCACCCAGCAACCCGCGCATCTCGATCACGGCTGTCGTAGCCCCGGCCCGCGCGGCCTGGATGGCCGCGACCGTGCCGGCGGTGCCCCCGCCCACCACCAACACATCCACGCTGTCCTGTTGCTCAATCACCATTCGCGCTCCTGCATTCGCCATCCTTGACATGCCTGGTTGCGTGCGTGATGCTAACCACGCCGGACCGGTTGTCAAGCAGAACCGCCATTGGGCAGACGAAGGAGCAGCAGATGAAAGGCATCTCCGCCGCAACAGTCCCGGATGGAGGGCCTGCCTGGTGAGCAGTGGCCTGCCCAATGTCCTGTGGATCTTCTCCGACCAGCATTCTGCCCATGCCATGAGCAGCGCCGGCGACCCGAATATCGAGACGCCCAGCCTCGATCGCCTGGCCGCCGAAGGTGTGCGCTTCACCAACGCCTACTCGACCTGCCCCCTGTGTGCGCCATTCCGGGCGACCCTCTACACCGGCCAGTACATCCATCAGCATGGCGTCATCTCACTGTTCCGGCCCCTCCTGCCGACTGTGGGACCGCAGCTCCCGGAAGTGCTCAGCGAGAGCGGGTATCACACCTCGCACATGGGCAAGTGGCACCTTGCGGGCGGCGACTGCCCGTGCCCCTATGTGTCCCCCTACTTCCGGCCCGGGTGGGACGACTGGACGGGGTGGGAGAACTCGAATGACTTCCTCAACACGATCTACACCACGGGCGACCATCCGCACCCCATCCACACCTTGCCGGGCTACCAGACCGATGGGCTGACCGATCTGACTCTGGAGTGGCTCCGGCAACGGGAGGGCGACCCGCAGCCCTGGTTCCACGTGATGTCCGTCGAGCCGCCGCACAATGGCATGCCCGAGCGCTACCCAGAGTCGAAATACTTTGCTCCGGAACCATACATGGCGATGTTTCGCGAGAAGGCGCTTACGTTCCGCCCAAACTTCGCCTCCGACCATCCGCGCAGCGCCCAATTCGAACACGACCTCCGCGGCTACTACGCCGCCATCGCCAATCTGGACGACAATATCGGCCGAATTCTGGACGTGTTGTCGGAGACCGGGCAACTTGAGAATACCATCGTCTGGTACTTCGCCGACCATGGGGACATGATGGGCAGCCACGGGCGACAGCAGAAGAGCCGTCCCGAGCAGGAATCCGCCAACATCCCACTGATTGTGCGGTACCCAAAGGAGCTGCCTGCCGGGCATGTTTCCAACGCCCTGATCGGGGCCGTGGACTTCATGCCCACGCTCCTCGGTCTCCTAGGGCTGGCCATCCCAGATAGCGTCCAGGGAGACGACTTGAGCGCGGCCATGACCGGGGCGACGCCGGTCGGCGCGGAGTCAGTCCTAATCCAGTATGACAGGCCCTTTTTCCCTCCCTTGCCGGGCAGTACCTTCCGCGCCCTGCGAGTGGACCGCTGGCTCTACTCCGTCTCCCCGGTTCGGGGTCCGGACTTGCTGTTCGACTTGGCGGCCGACCCCTTCCAGCTCAGCAATCTGATTGCCTCTCCCGAACACGCCGAGATCAGGGAGGACCTCCATGCCCGGCTGCTGACGCGGCTTGCCGAAGTCGGGGATGAATGTCTCGTAGAGTAGAACCGTACCCAGATGGCACAGATTGAGATAGCAGGAGCCGACCATGACCCCACGCGAGATCGTTCTGGAGCAGATCCGGCATCATGAGACCGAGCCTGTGCCCTATACGCTCGCCTTCGATCCGGTCGTCGGCACCCGCCTGGACGAGCACTTCGGCAGCAATGCCTGGCGACAGCGGATCGTGCCCTACATCGCGAACTGCGGGGCAGTTTGCGCGCTCTGGCACGCACCGCCCGATCCGGAGCACCGCCTGGACAAGTTCGGCACGCTCTGGCGGGCAGACCACACGCCACCGACTGTGCTGAAGCCCGGACTTGCCCAGCCCAGCTTCGAGGGCTACGACTTCCCCTCCGTCCAGGACCTTCTCAACACCGATGCCGTGGCCAACGCCGCAGCGCGCGCCAAAGAGACCACGGATTCCTTCACCCTCGTCCATACCGGGCTATGTCTGTGGCAGAGCTGGTACGTGCGTGGCTTTGAGGAAACGATGATGGACTGCGTGGCGGAGGAGGACTTCTACGCCGAGCTTCTCGACCGTCTCACCGATCTGACGATAGGACTCATCGACGCCTGCAAGGACATCCCCGCCGATGCCATCATGATGGGGGACGACTGGGGCGTGCAGCGGGGAATCATGCTCGGGCCAGAACGCTGGCGCAAGTTCTACAAGCCTCTCTATGCCCGCATCTTCGACGCCATTCACGCTCAGGGCAAGATCGCCATCATGCACTGCTGCGGCAGCGCAGCGGAGATCATGGGGGACATCGTCGATATCGGCCTGGATGTCCTCGAAAGCGTCCAGCCCGAGGCCGCTGGCATGGATCCCTACGAACTGAAGAAGGCATGGGGCGACAAGATCACCTTCTGGGGATGCCTTGGCAGCCAATCCGTCGTTCCCTTCGGCACGCCCGATCAGATCCGCGGCGAGATCCAGCGCCTGCGCCGTGAAATGGGCAAGGGCGGCGGCTACATCCTGGCCCCGGCCAAACCCATGCTGACGGAGACACCCACCGAGAACGCCATCGCCCTCGTCGAGGAATTCCTCGGCTGAGGGGGATGAGGGTCACACCGGATGCCCCGCAACGTAAGCCGTTTGCCCCCTTCTCTGATGGAATGGGAAATGGGACTGCAATCGGATGTTGCGACTGCGCCTCAGTGCTCCTCGGCCCACTCGGTCCACTCGGTCCACTCGGTCCATTCCCAGTCCCCGCTTGGGACGCTCTCTACTGCCTACCACAGACTCCACACACCACGGAGCTACTCCTTGGGCGGCTTGCGTTGGTCGATGACAGCCTGGACGAGGTCGTAACTCGTGGGATGAGTCAGCAAGCGATAGCAGATGCCCCGTAGGAGTTCCCTCTGGGCCTCGGGATTGTTGAGGCGCTGCATCATCTGAGGCACGAGAGCTTTGGCCCATTCAGCGGCCAGCGTGGGCAATGCCTTGGCGAATTCCTCGTCGCTCATCTTCTTGATCGCATCCGGCCAGGTGGCGAGCTTCTCCCTATCCAGGTCCTTTGCCCCTCCCTGTGCCGCCATTCTCGCCAGATTCGCCGTCACATCCCGCTTGACGCGCTGCCACATCTCGTCGGGGCCTTTGCGGACGCGGCCCAGCGTCTCAACCATGTGCTGCAGTCCGCTGACGGGAGAGTTGTGCAGGCACAAGGCTTCGGCCTGCTCGGCCGTGAACATGGCAGTCAGCTCTTTGACCAGAGCCTGTTGGGCTTGATGGTGGCCGGTCTGGGCCTCTTGGACGTCGCGCTGCAGCTCGCCCAATTCCTGGTAGGCTTCGTGGTCGGGCTTGCCCAAGGCGATGTTGACGGCCACATCCCTGAGCGAATCCACGACCGCCGGGGTGGCCGTCGCGGTGTCCAGCCAAGCCGCCTGGGCTTGGGCGAGGGAGTCCAATTGGGCAGGCGTCAGCTTGGCGGCCCGGAGGAGACGTGCATAGTCGATGTCCCCCATCAGCTCGTTGAGCAGAGGGGCGGCTGGTGGCTCCTGAGCCAAGCCGATGGCAACGGAGAGAGCGGATGCAGCGACAAGCCAGCACAACGTCTTCATGGCGGGATCCCTTTCTGTCTCATGGCCTGTAAGCCGGGCGGCGGCAGCGTAATGTGACACTGTACGGTTCTTGTCTATGGGGAACCGGGAACACACCACATTACATTGCAGACCTTC
>JABGQJ010000453.1 GCA_018648945.1 Victivallales bacterium | reverse complement strand
CGAAGGTCTCGGCGACCTGCTCCTGCGTTCCCGAGTCCGCCACAGCGGCATTGCCATCTACTACTCGCTCGCCAGCGCGCTCTGCGGCAAGCTGGGTGACAATGCCAGTTTCCCATCGGCCAAGTTCGCCCACACACGCTGGCTGTCGAGCATCTACAGCCAGGGCCTGGATGTCCGCTACGTCACGAGCGGCGCCATCGCCCGCGGCGCCCTCAAGAACGACGGCTACCGCACGCTCATCCTCGGCATCGCCTCGGCCATGCCAGAGGCCGACGTCGCCGCGATCCGGGAGTTCGTGCGGGCGGGCGGCACGGTCGTCGCGGACCTGCGCCCCGCCATCATGGATGGCCACTGCAAGCCACTCGAACGCGGTGCTCTCGATGACATCTTCGGTATCGCCCGCGCTACGTCACGGAAAGCGGGCAAAGTCAAGATCCAGACCATCGCCGTGCCTGGGCGCAAGACTCCCGTCTCCCTGAAGGGCGCGGAGCTTCGCATCGACCGGGCCGTGAGCGCCGCAAGTGCCAAGGCCCTGGCGACCGTGGATGGCACCCCCGTGATGCTGGTCAACCAGTTCGGCAAGGGCAAGACCATCCTGGCAAATCTGGAGATCGCCGACCCCCTGGGCAACAGCGGCCCGGAGACCCCGATCCTCCAGATCGTCAACGGCCTGCTTACCGAGGCTGGTATCACCCCGGCCGTGCGCCTGCGCGCCCCCGATGGCGGCCCGCTGCCCGGCTTCGAGACCCGGGTCTGGGAGAACGGCAACATGACCATCATCGGCATCTGGCGCACAATGGCGGTCCGCTTCTATGGCGAGGATGGAATCGCGAAATCTGCGGCGGGCCTGCCTGTGCTGGCCACGTTGCCTGCCGACAGAGTGGTCTACGACCTGCGCAACGGCCGCTGTCTCGGCAGCGTCCGCGAGTTCCGCACCTCCGTACAGACTGGGCGCGCCAACTTCTTCGCCCTGCTCCCGAGGCAACTTGCTGCTCCGCAACTCCGGTTCGCGTCGCCGCCGGTGGCCATGCAAGACACCGTGCTCACCATCAAGCTCCCCGGCATTGCCGACCCCGCGACTTCTGTAGCGGTCTACGCCGAAGTCGTCGCCCCGGATGGTTCGACACCCGTCTGGGGCCGCAAACCCGTCATCCTGAAGGGCGGCACTGGGCAGTTCACGTTCCGCACGGCTCGCAACGACATGCCCGGTACCTGGCGCGTCCGAGTCAAAGAGCTTTTCAGCAACCACCAATCCGAACTCACCTGGGCTTCCACTGCCCGCTGAGAGGAACATATGAAGTGTATTCCATGGGCCTTTGCGCTCGCCGTTTTCTGGGAAGGAACCACGATGGCACAAGTACAGACAAGCATGGCCTTGCGGATCGTCCAGGTGGACGCCTTGGCGAGGGTGTTCCCTGACCGGGAACCCGTCCCGATGCAGCGCGGCGAACCGGTAGCAGTCCCTCGGGGAGGCAGTGCCGCCTTCCAGTTCGTGCTCTCGTCGGCCAAGGCGGGCTCGGCAAAGCTCAGCGTCCAAGCGCTCCGCACAGAGGAAGGGCATGCGCTGGCCGGTACCGTCACGATCTACGAGGCCGTGCCAGTGACGGTGGAAGCGAACACGCGCCAAGCCGGCACGGCAGTCGGTAAGCCTGCGGAGGAGCGGCACCGCCCATTCCAGATCCGGGAAGCGCCGTTCGACGTGGCGGAAGCCCTCGCGGCAACGGACACGGTCCGCCTGCAGCCCAAGGTCCATTCTGCCATTCTGTGTGATGTCCAGGTGGCACCCACCGCGTCGCCAGGTCGATACCGTGGTGCCTTGGAGGTGGCCTGCGGCGGCCAGACATTCACCAGTCCTCTGGAGCTGGAGGTGTATCCCGTGCAGCTCCCCAAGGATTCGTTGTTCAGTTCCTCCCACTGGTTCAGCGAGTTGCCACAGGAACTGACCGGTGCGAAGCCGCCGAAGGCCTGGAGCGAGGAGCACTGGGCCCTCATCGCACGGCTCGCCAAGCAGCTGCACGCCATGGGCGACACGGCGGTCCACACCGTGCTGCTTGCCGGCCCCGACCCGATGATCCGGACTACCCGCAAACGCGATGGCAGCCACGCCTTCGACTTCGCCCGTTTTGACCGATGGGTGAAGACCTTCCTTGGTGCCGGGTACACCACCATCGATGGCGCCTCGCTCGCGGGAGGCCACTGGGTGATGCCCCCGGATGTCCACGCGACGGATGAAGCAACGGGAGACCCGCTGCGGCTGTTCCGCCCCTGGTATGGGCAAAAGGAGCTGAGGCCAATGCGGAAGCAGTATGGCTGGCCGAAGTCTCGGGACGAGTTCGTCAAGAGCAAGGCCTATCGACGGAGCGTGCTGGAATGCGGGGAGTTCTTCGCGCAGTTCTTCGCGCAGCTCCACGCCCATCTCAAGGAAAACAGCTGGGTTTCCGTCTACCGTCAGGGCCTGATCGACGAGCCGCGCACGGTGCAGGACTACGCCTATCTCTCGGACTTGTGCCGCAAACACATGCCGGGCGTGAAGATCGCCGACGCCATCCACGGCTATGGCGTGGACGACTACGAAGCCTTCTCGCCGCATGTGGACCTCTGGATCATGGAGATGGCAATCCTGCGGCAACCCAAGAGCCAGCGAATCATCGCCGAACGCCGCAAACAGGGACTCCGCACCGGAGTCTACATCCTGGGCAAGGCCACCCCGTGGCCCAATCGACTTCTCGACCGGTCCCTGGTCGATAACCGCGCCCAACCATGGCTGATGCAGCTCTACGGGGCCGACTACTACATTCACTGGGCCGCAAACCGGTATCGCGGGGTGACCGATCCCTACACGCACTCCATCGGCCCAACCGGCCCCCTCTCCGGCGGGCGAACGTCCACTGACAAGGGACACCCGCCCGGCAACAACTGGCTCCTCTACCCCGGGCCGAACGGATTGCGTCCGTCCCTCCGTGTCATCGCGTTCCGGGACGGAGCGCTGGACTACGCCCTGCTGGCCATGTTGGCCAAGAAGGACCAGGCCGCAGCAGACGCTACCGTGCGGACCGTTGTGCGCAGCGCGACCGATCACGAGACCTCTCCCGCAGCGTATCACCAAGCGAGAAGAGCCCTACTGGATGCATTGGCCAAATGATCTGCCGATAGTAGCAGGAAACACCCCATGTCGCCCATCCCCCGCCTTCTCGCCGTCGCCAGCATTTCCGCCGGGATGGCCACCGCGTGGAGTGCCGAGCTTCCCCATCGCCTGAAGGAAGGGAAGCAGCTGCGCCTGCGCGTTGACCTTGCCAAGGTGCTCCGCAAGGAGAATCCCCTGGTGCGCGGGATCTCCATGCATGGCCTGACCGGGTACCTGCGGCACCCCTACGCAGTCGGCGGGAAGTACCAGTTGGAGCCGGCCCTACTGGAGTCTGTCCAGGAACTTGCCATCCCCAACTCACGCATCTTCATGACGACTCGGAACGGCGACATCACGCAGGAGCAAGTCGTCGACAAGGCGGCAGAGATCTACCGGAAGTTCGGGGTCCCACTGGATCGCGTCGTGCTCTGCATCAACAACGATGAGCTCCGGAACCCGAAGCGCGTGATCGAGATCATCGCCCATGCGCGGAACAACGACTATGGCTTCACTCTCTGGGAACTGGGGAACGAGCCCTGGAACAAGGGGGCAGTACCCAAGACGCTCTTCAACCGCGACCCGAAGGAGTACCAGCGCCAGGCGCTGAACGTGGCGAAGGCCATCCGCGACTACGACCCGAAGCTGAAGATCATTGTCCCAGTGGTCCATGAGTTGGCGAGTCCCTGGTCCACGGGGACCATGAAGGCCCTGGCTGGATACTATGACTACGTCGCCGGCCACCACTACGGCTTCTCACGGTTCTACCGCTGCACCTTCGAGGGCATGACCCTGACCGAGAACTACATGGTCCTGCAGAACATCCAGGCCATGAACGCAGTTCTGGAGCAGCTCAATCCTGGCCGTGACGTCCACCAGTGGGACACGGAATGGGGGATGCACAGCAAGAGCTACGACGCCCAGGGGAGGCCACAGGAACCCGCCCTCAAGCCGCCCTTCTGCCTGCAGAACGCGAACATCATGGGCACTCTCCACCGCGCGGTGCGGCTGATCTACTACACCCGCGAGGACTTCGTCCACGGCGCGAGCTCCTGGGAGCTCTTCTCTCGGAAGCACATTCCGGGGTTCGGCATTCTGACCCGGGATGTACCTGATCAGAAATTCATGATCTACTGGCTCTATCGCCACTTCCCCCGGTACGTCGGTGAGAACATCCTCGACATAACCGGTGAATGCCCCTACTACAGCGCCACTCGGAAGGAGCATTTCCAGGTAAAGGACAGAGTGACCGGCCCCCTCACCCCCGTGCTGGCCAGCTATGATCCGCAAGACGACGAGTTGTGCTTCATCATCGCCAACGGCTCCTTGACGAAGTCGGTACCAAGCGCCATCGAGAGTGTGGGTTTCACCAGCAAGAAGGTGGCGGCCATCATCCTCAGTCACGACGATCCGGAGGCCCATCCGCTGGTGGCCAAGGAATCCGACATCATCAAGCCCCTTGCCGTCCAGACGACAGGAAACCAGATCCGGTTCACCGCGCCCCCCCACAGCGTGGTGTTCATCAAAGCAACCAGGTGACTGGTCCCACTTCCGGAACATGGCGAAAGCGGAAGCCGAAGAAGAGCGCGCGAGCTGCGCCGGTCTCGGCGCGACTGGCGTTGAAGTACTGGCCGTTCCGGCGGACGATCCGCCAGTTGGGCCTCCAGCGGTGAGTAAGATCACCATGGGGCACATGAGTGCCGTTCCATCGCAACGGAGGTGCCGATTGGCCGGACGACTCACAGAACAGATACGCCAGAACGCCCGGGGGCCGAAGCGCGCCCGTGGCGACGCGGGTCAGGGGCGTGAAGACCTGCCTATGCCTATGGGAATGCTGGCTGGGCCTGACGCCGATTTGACTTCCCGGCGGGCGGGACGCAGGTTCAGAGGGATACACTCTTCTGTAACGGAGCTTCCCCATGGCGCAGATCGCTGAAGGCGACATCCTCTATCAGGATCCCCTGGCTTCGGCGATGGATATTGCGGGTCGGCGCATGGAGGGCGATGGCACGACGAGTTCCCCGAAAGGGCGCATGCGGCAGGAGAGCCTGCGGCCGCCCGAGGATGGGCAGGATGCCAATATCGTGCACTGCTGGCCGGAGGTGTTTCCGGGCCAGATTGCCATCAGTTGGGACTTCTGGCCGTTGCACGATCCGGGCTTGGCGATTCTGCTCTTTGCCGCTGCTGGGCGCAAGGGCGAGGGCATCCTCGATCCGTCTCTGGCCCCCGCTGCGGTCCCTACAACCAGTACAACAGCAGCGATATCAACGCGCTGCATATCTCCTACTTCCGGCGGCGACTGGAGGGGGAGATGCTGCTGCATACCTGCAATCTGCGCAAGGGCAAGGGCTTCCATCTGGTGGCACAGTGCGCCGACCCGATCCCCCCGGCGCAATCTGCGCGCGGCCCCTATCAGGTCCGCATCGTCAAAGCGGGACCGTTGGTGCACTTTGGCATCGGGCTGGGGAAGATGTTCCTCACCCTCTTCGAGTGGCATGACAACGGGGAGGACTACGGGCCCGTTCTGGGTGGAGGGTGCATTGGCTTCCGCCAGATGTCCCCTCTGATCGCCGAGTATGCCAACCTGACCGTCCGCAAGGTCGAGATCGACGCCTGATAGAAGGAGTGCCGACGATGAGAACTACCCGTCCCCTGATCGCTTTGCTGGGTCTGATCCTCTGCGCGCAGGTGCAGGCAACGAGTGTCTGGGTGGAGGGCGAAGCCGCCGACACCAAGACGACCAAGCCCCATCCGTGGTGGTACGACCAAGTCAAGAAGGACGTGCTCTCCGGCGGCGCGTGGCTATCTCACTTCGCCGAAGCGCGGCCCGGGGAGGCCAGCTTCCAGGTCCGGGTGCCCACCAAGGGGAACTATGTGTTCTGGCTCCGTGCCAACCCAACAAAGAGCAAGCTCAACTATCGCATCGACGAGGGCAAGTGGACGCCGGTCGATTTCCAGGGCGACGTGCGCGGGAAGATGAACATCGCTGCCGACAACAAGCCCGACGTGCGTTACATTGCCTGGGTCAAGGTCGGCGCTCTGGCGCTTGAACCGGGCGTGCATGTCTTCCGCTTCCGTTTCCAGAGCGACTCCTACAATCACGGTGCCATCGACTGTTTCTGCCTGTCCGATGATGGGTTCGTGCCCTCTGGGGCCAGCAAGCCCGGCGGCTCTGCTGCCGCCACCAAGCCAGCCCCTGCGGCGGATGCCATCTGGATCGAGGGCGAGTCCAGCCAGGACACCAATATGAAGGGGCACAGTTGGTATGACTCGGTGAAG
>JABGQJ010000452.1 GCA_018648945.1 Victivallales bacterium | reverse complement strand
GTCACAGCTGAAGGAATTCGCCAAAGACGACGAGAAGAAGATGAGGCGAAGGAAGCAGCATTTCAAGACCTCGCATCGCTTGCTTGCCTGTGCCGTCTGAAAGTGGGGGGCGAGTTCCGGCAACCTGGTGGGCAAGTGGTCGCTGCAGGCCGCAACGGGCGGAGACGCGACACCTTGCTTGGCCCACTGGCTCAGCCTATGGTAGTCCCGCCCGAGACGGACCTCCTGAAGCCACTAGGGGAACGGGAATGAAGGCGAACAGGCGAGTACGCTGTGCCAGAACGGGGAGCTTCTGGCTGTTGCTCGCCGGATTGCTTGCCAGCCTTCTGGCGGGATGCGCTCATGGAAACCGCAGTTCGGAGTTGAGTGTGGCAGAGCTGCGGGTGCTGGTGGCGCGGTACATGAATGAGGACGCGGCGAGGCGGGCAACAGCCGACGACAGCAGGCGGCATTCCTACGATGCCAAGGATTTCCGGGCGATGGCCGACTATGCGGCTTTGGAGCGCTTCGCTCGGGAATCGTGGAACGGGAAGACGGCAGCCGACTTTCTGGAGGAAATGAACGGGGGTGATGCAAGCCCCAACCGGGTCTATTTCATGTACGAACGCTCCCTGCGGAACTTCCCCTTCGTATCCGTGCGGCGTGACGGGACCGGTATCCGGACCGCGTTTCTGCCGTGGTGCCGCTGAGGTGGCTCTGCGAGAGGCGGTGCCTCAGTCTGCCGCGAATGGGATCACGCAGTCCTCGGCAGTGTTGATCCAGTAGGCCAATCCGGGTATCAGGCTGGTTGTTGGCGTGTAGCGCAGGGACGCTCCGTTCCAGCCCCACGGTGCGCCGATGAGGCGGGGGTCGGCAGGCATGGGGCGGCTCGTGGTGGTGCCACAGAGGTTCCACCCCCGGCTGAGACCGAGGGCCACCTGGTCCACCGGGGTTCCCTGCACCAGGAGCACGGCACCCTCGGCGACATATATCCAGTACCCGATACAGGCATGCATTTCGGCGGCGACGGCATAGCTGCTTCCCTGCCACTCCCACACCTGGGCGCGGCTGATGGTCGCGCGCAAGGCACCGCGGCTGTCTTGTGCCTGGGAGTCGTCCAATACGTTCGCCACCGCTGGCGAGACGGGCTCGATCGGCAAGGAAACGGTGTTCCAGCCCGGTGCGAAGAGAAGGTCGAACACCAACTCGTCACCGTACCGAATCACATAGCTCCGCGTTTCCCCCGCAGGGACCGTGAGCGATTCGGCAAGGCCCAGATCCAAGGCCGTGTTGCCGACGAGAGTACGGGCTACCGGGCCGCGCTCCGGGGTGACATGGTCCAGCAGGACTTCGTAGATGGTCATGAACTTCCCGCCTGGCAGCCCCGACACATCCCAGGCAATGGTCAGATCGGCGAAACCGGCCTTCGCGATCAGCAGGAATTCCCCGGTTTCGGCTGGTGCGTGTAGATCGGTGGAGTAGGATAGGGCCAGGTCGGCGGCGGCAAGGCAGGCTTGGCCGAACGCGGGCAAGGGGTACTGCACGTCCACCCCATCGTCCCACCCGTCGGTCGCATCGCCGCGCATGCCGAAGGTCAGCGTGGCGGGCGTGGCATCAGTGAGGGTGAGGTCGACGGTCCACTCGGGAGCGGTGTAGGCGTAGGTGGCGATCAAGGTCACTGCCTTCCCAGGCATGGTCAACGTAGCGGCACTCGACAGCGCACTCGACAGGTTTGCGGCGCAGTCGACCGGCGCCACTGTCCAGCCTGCGAACTCCTTGCCTGCCGGCGCTTCGTCTGCCGTGACCGTGATCTCCGTTCCCTCCGTATACGCGCCGGTGCCCGTGCCGTTCTCGACCGTAAGAGCATAGGTGGTTTCCGCGTACCCCGCGGTCACCGTGAGGCCGGCGGCAATCGTGGCGAAGGATGTGTCCCACCCTGTGAACGTCATGCCATACGCCACCGTGAACTCCGGGGCCAAGGCGGCGGTGCCATGGACTACCGTCTGCACCAGGGCACCACCGCCGGTGCGGTTCCCATGGGGTGCGAGAACAAACTCGACGACATGAGTCTGCTTCACCGTGATCTCCACCGTGGCCACGGGCGAATCGGCCAGGCCGTCATTGGCCTGGTAGGTGAAGCTGTCGATCCCGGAGAACGTCGCCACCGGGGTGTAGGTGAAACCGCCATGCGAGTGGAAGGTCAGCGTGCCGTGGGTGGGGTCGTCGACCTTGCTCGCGGTGAGGGAGTCGCCCTCCCCGTCCGTGTCGTTACCCAGCACTCCTGGTAGCGCGACCACGAGGGCCGTGTCCTGCAGCATGCTGTGGCTGTCGTCGATGGCGACGGGGACCGCATTGTATTGCGCGGTCACTGCCAAGTCGCCGGTCACGTCTGCGAACGCCACGTCCCAGCCGGTGAACGTCCAGCCGGCAGCAACCGTGAACTCGGGGGCCACGGCTGCCTCGCCATGGACTACGGTCTGCGACAATGCGCCGCCGGTGTGGGTCCCGTGGGGGTCGAGAACGAAATCGACGACGTGGGTTGAGGTCACCGTGATCTGCACCGTGGTCACCGTCGAATCGGCGAGACCGTCATTGGCTTGGTAGGTGAAGCTGTCGGTCCCGGAGAAGCCGGCATTGGGCGTGTAGGTGAAGCCGCCGTCGGCATACAGCGTGAGCGCGCCGTTACTGGGGTCGCTGACTTTGGTTGCGTTGAGCGGGTCACTGTCGGGGTCGCCGTCGTTTGCGAGCACGCCCGGCGCGAGAACGTTGAGGGCCGTGCTCTGGACTGTGACATAGGCGTCGTTTGTCGCCGCCGGCGCGCGATTGGTCACCGTGATGGTCACGGTGACGGCGTCCGAGTCGCCCGTCGTGTTGCTGGCCTGGTAGGTGAAGCTGTCGATTCCCGCATAGCCTGCCGTGGACGTATAGGTGAAACTACCGTCGCTGGCGAGAGAGACCGTGCCATGGGTGGGGTCGTCGATCTTGGTTGCGGTCAGCGCTCCACCACCAAGATTCGTGTCGTTCGCCAACACGCCTGGCGCAGCGACAACCAGCGGCGCATTGCGGTAGGTCTCGTAGGTGTCGGCCACCGCCGTTGGCGAGGAGGGAATCCAGCACTTGGCGAGATAGGGAGAGACCTTTCCCCCCGCCGTTGTGAACTCACCCCCCACATAGAGGGCCCCGGCCTGATCGAAGGCCAAGGCATAGGCTCTTCTGCTCAATGCCGTGCCGAGGGCATCCCAGCTGGTGCCGTTCCATCTCGCGATCCGGTTCATCGGCACGCCCCCGGAAGAGGTGAAGTTGCCGGCAGCAAAGAGCTCGCCAGTGGCGGCGATGCCCATGGCGTAGACTTCGCTGCCCAGCCCGCTGCCGAGGGGCGACCACGCGCTGCCATCCCATCTGGCGACCCGGTACGCAAGCGCCCCGCCTGCGGCGGTGAATGCGCCGCCGACACAGAGGTCCCCCCCCCTGTCAATCGTCAAGGCATACACGTTCGCTCCCACTCCGGTTGCGAAGCCAGACCAGGCGTTGCCATCCCATTTGGCGATCCGGTTGACCGTCTCCCCCCCCGCAGTCGTGAACGATCCCCCGACATAGAGGTCACCGGCGGTCGTGACGGCCAGGGAGTAGACCGAGTTGTTGACTCCGTCTCCCAGCGCCGACCAATTGGCACCATCCCACTTCGCAATCCGGTTGGCGGAGATGCCGTCAACCGTGGTGAAGTGGCCCCCGGCGTAGAGGTTACCCGCGGAATCGCAGGCCAAGGCCACTACGTGGTGGTTCGTTCCCGAGCCGAGAGCCGTCCAGTTGGCGCCGTCCCACTTCGCGATGCGATTGACGGTGACTCCACCAGCGGTGGTGAACTCGCCCCCGGCATAGAGATTCCCCGAGGGATCGCACGCCAGAGCCTTTACCTTGCCACTCATGCCTGTCCCCAAAGCAGACCAACTGGTGCCATCCCATTCGGCCACGTAGTTGGCCGGACCGCCCGGCATGGTGGTGAACTCGCCGCCGGCATAGAGCTTCCCCGAGCCATCGCGGGCCAAGGCTAGCACGTCGCCGTCCATTCCCGCGCCGAAGGTGGACCAACTCGATGCGTCCCACTTGGCGATGTAGTTGGCCGGCTCTCCGCCAGCAGTGGTGAAGTCGCCTCCGGCATAGACGTTCCCCGAGGCATCGCAGGCCACCGCCAGTACATAGCTGCCCAACCCCGTGCCGAGGGCAGACCAGGCGGTGCCGTCCCACTTGGCGATCCGGTTCGCCGCATTGCCGCCAGCGTAGGTGAAATACCCCCCCGCGTAGAGATTACCAGAACCATCGAACGCCAGGGAGGAGACTGCGTTGTTCATCCCCGTTCCGAGTCTGGTCCAGCTGGTCCCATCCCAGCTGGCCACCCGGTTGCTTGCCCCGGCATGGAGCTTCCCTGAAGCATCCAGCGCCAAGGCGTAGACGCGTGTGCTCAGCCCCGTTCCAAGGGCGGACCAGCTCCCATCGTCCCACTTCGCCACATTGTTGACGTCAACTCCGTCAATGGCAGAGAACTGCCCTCCGGCATACAGTGTTCCCGAGGTGTCACACGCCAAAGCGGATACGAAGCCGCTGCCCACACCTGAGCCAAGGGCCGACCACGCCGTCCCATTCCACTTCGCGATCCTGTTGGCCGAGACCCCGCCAGCGACGCTGAACTGCCCCCCGACATAGAGGTCCCCGTCGGCGTCGAACGCAAGGGCCGTGACCTCGCTGTTCAGCCCGGTTCCGAGGCTAGACCAGCTGGATCCGTCCCACTTCGCCACCCGGTTGGCCGGACTGCCGCCCGCAGTGGTGAACGTCCCTCCTGCATAGAGATTTCCAGAACCGTCGAAGGCAATGCCCGCGACCTTGCTGTTCAGCCCCGTCCCGAGAGCCGACCAACTGCTGCCATCCCACTTCGCGATCCGGTTGGCCATGGTGTCCTGGATGGCCGTGAAGTACCCGCCAACATACATGTCTCCACCATGGTAGACGATGCAGGCGACGTCGTTGTTCGCCCCCGCGTATTCGCTCATGCTCACCCAGTCCGCGTCGGTGATCGTCGGGTCGATGCGGACCGGGTAGGCGGCATCCGCGTCCTGCACCTCGATGCGGATGGCGGTCGCGCATCGTGCCTGCATCGTGGCGGCAAGTTCCCGCCCGGTGGCGTCGGTCACTCGAAGCCGATGATAGACGAGCCTGCGGCCCGATTCGAGCTGCAGGGATACCCCCTGCCCGTCGGCTGCGGCGGTTGCCCCGTCCACTCCCACATCAAGCACGAGCATGCCCGAGCCAGGCGGGGACTGCAGCACCACGAAATCCTGTCGTAGGCCATCCGCCGAGGTTGAGAACTCCTCGACCATCCCAGAACGGGTCAGTTTCGCCAAGCTTGATGTCGCCGAGACCAAGCCAGGCCCCGGAACGGTCGCGGGACCCGCTATGCGGCCAAGTACCCGAACACGCAGGGAGAATGCTCCCTCACCCTCGTCCGAAGAGACCGAGCGGACCACCAGACCGGACGAATCCACCACGGCCTCCACTCTCTGCAGTGGGCAGGGAATAACGGCACGCCCATGGTCCAGGCGGATTCCCTGCGTCTGCGCGCGAGCCAGTCGATCGACTTCGGCCGAGAACTCCACCGCCCCCACCTGCGTCGACAGGGCGCACATCACGCCTGCGATCAGACAACAGAACAGAGAGGCCCCCAGGCGCTGAGCCTTCAGTTCCCCAACCAAAGACTCACGCGACCGCTGCTGCACGACTGGCATGGGCATGGAGGATCTCCTCGCTCTAGTCCAGTATTTCCCGGACCCCCCTTTTGGGGAGCCCGATTCCTAACCACAAGCCACACAATAGAGCCCCCTTCGCCGTAGTCAACCCTACTCCACTGGCCTGGCGGCTAGGGAGTGACCGGGGGGATGGGCGGCTCTTCTTGCCCGGTCTCTGCTACCCGTGGCACGAGAGGGGTGCTATGGTGCGGTGTTCGATGCGACGTGTCCTCGGGGTTCTGTAGCCGAGAGGTTGATCATGGTCGAGTTGATCGATGTGCAGGCGGGGTTTGGCGGCTTGGCAGCCGGAGTGCGCGAAGGCATCCCTGCCGATGAACTGGTGGCGGAATTGCAGCGCCACCAGATCTCCCATGCCCTGACGCGGATCACGCCGGATGGAATCGACTTCGACGCGGAACGCTCGAACGAAAGCCTGTACCACGCGTGTGCGGAGTTCCACGAGCTGATTCCGTGTCCGGTGGTGTTGCCTGCGCACTGCGGGGACGTGCCGCCCGGTGAGGAGCAGATCGAGGGCGCGGTGGCGTCCGGCGCAGCAGCCGTGGTGATTCGTCCGGGACCAGACAACTGGTTGCCGGAACGCTGGGTGGTGGGGCCTCTGCTCGAGGCGCTTCAAGAGGCCCGACTGCC
>JABGQJ010000451.1 GCA_018648945.1 Victivallales bacterium | reverse complement strand
GCGCGCGCCCTTATCCTTGCCCTCGAACAGCGCCTGCAAGGCGTGCTCGACAGCCTGGCACCGTTGGTCATGGAGTCGGGGCCGGCTCCCGCCGCCGCAGGAGCCGACCAGGCAATGGATACCAGGGAACTGGCACCAGCGCTCTCCCGACTGGCCGGCCTGCTCCAAGACCACAACCCGGCTGCCCTGGAATGCGTGCAGGACCTCGTGACCAAGCCCCTGCCGCAACCCGTTTCGACGACGCTCCGCCACCTGGCCAAGCTCGTCGGGCGGTACTCCTTCAAGGAAGCGCTCGCACAGTTGGGGGACCTGGCCGTTTCGCTTGACATCGACCTCACGGGGGACAACGCCGATGGCACCTAAGCCTGAGACAATTCTCATTGTCGATGACACTCCCGAGAACCTCGATATCCTGGTCGGCAAAGGCAGCACGTTTTGGTTTGTCGTTCCCTGTGGTGGCCGACGAAAGGGTGTGGAGGGGCGTACCGGTCGGCGAGTGTGTGAGTGTGTGAATACAGAAACAAGGTGACTATGAAAGAAGAGGCAGATTCCAGTGCCGGTCAGTCCGGGAGGATGCAGTCCATTGCCGCCTTGTGCGGCGCGGTTTCGGCCGTTGTCGGCATGGTGGTGCTCGCGGGATGGCTATTCCATGTCCCGCTGTTGAAAAGCATCCTGCCTGACGTGGTCTCCATGAAACCGAACACCGCGCTGGCCTTCCTCCTCGCCGGTGTGGCCTTGGTGCTGCTTTCGCCGGGGGCTCGATCGCCCGGCAGGGCGCGTCTCGGTCAACTGCTCGGCTGGCTGGTGGTCCTGATCGGCGGGTTGACCCTATGCGAGTTCGCCTTTGGGTGGGACCTGCGCATCGACGAACTGCTGTTCAAGGACGACCCCAGCGCTGTTGCGACATCGAGTCCGGGACGCATGGCACCGTCCTCGGCCGTGGGTTTCGTGCTCTTCGGCCTGGCGCTAGTGGGAATAGAGTGGGAGCCGCGCCGGGGTTTCCGGCCCGCGGAACTCCTGGCGCTTGTGGTCGCGGTCGTGAGTCTGAGTTCCCTCATTGAATACGCCATCGGGCAGCCGATTCTCTACGGTTTCAGCCAGTACACCCGCATGGCGCTGCACACGGCCGCCGCCTTTTTCGTGCTATCTGCCGGGGTGCTGCTGGCGCAGCCCGCCCAAGGGATGGTCGGCCTGCTGCGCGCCGGCCGGATCAGCGTGTTCGAAAAGGCGGCCTATGGGGTCACGGGGCTGATGCTCTTGGTCGTGCTGGCTTGCGGCGGCTGGTTCTACCATGATCAGGAGCAACGCGCGCGGGAAGACGTTGGGGCCAGGCTCGAGTCCATCGCGCAGTTGAAGGCGAACCAAATCGTCCGGTGGCGGTCAGAGCGTCTGGCAGATGCCGCCGTGCTGATGGACAGCCGGTTTCTTGCGGAAGGCGTGGCGCACTGGCTGGCGGACCCGCAGGTCGGGGAGGGCGAGAAAGTCCTTGCCCGGTTGCTCACCACGCAGGAAAGCTACCACTACCACAATGTCGTGCTGGTCGACCGGCGCGGGCGGGGACTGTTGAGCACCTCCGACCTTCCCACCGCAGTGGATGAGCGTGACGTCCAAGCCCTGGACACGGCCTTCCGGACGCGGCAGCCGGTGATGACCGACCTGCGTGGTCCGCTCGGCGAAGCGATGCCCCACCTTGCAGTCATTGCCCCGTTGTTCGACGGGAACGGGAACGCGAACGAACCGCTGGGTGCCGCTATCCTGGAAATCGAGACGCAGCGGTTTCTCTATCCGTTGATCCAGTCCTGGCCCACGCCCAGCACCAGCGCGGAGACCATCTTGGTGCGGCGGGACGGCGATGCCGTTCTGTTCCTGAATGAACTGCGCCATCGTTCCGGCGCGGCCCACAAGTTGCGCGTCCCGTTGACCCGCCAGGATGTGCCTCCAGTGTTGGCCGTCCAAGGCAAGGAAGGCGTGTTTGTCGGAACCGATTGTTGCGGGGTCAAGGTGTTGGCGGTGCTGAAGACCTTACCGGACACGCCCTGGTTCATGGTCGCCAAGATGGATGCCGAGGAGGCCTTTGGGCCGTGGCGCAAGCAAGCCGTTTTCATTCTGGCGCTGATGGCCCTTCTGGCGGCGGTGGTGCTGACCGCTGGGGGCATCATCTGGCAGATGAGCACCAGGGCGCACTTGCGGGCGCAAGCCGCCGAGGCGCTACACAGCCTGCACGCACGCCTCACCAACACGGTGGATGCCGCCAGTCTCGGAACCTGGGAATGGAATGTCCAGACCGGGGATGCCGTCCTCAATGAACGCTGGGCCGCAATCATCGGGCTCTCCCTACAGGAGATCTCGCCCACATCCATTGAGACGTGGGCGCGCTACTGCCACCCGGATGATCTCAAGGTGATCAACGAACTGCTGGAGATGCATTTTCGTGGCGAGACGGACTTCTATGAGTTCGAGGGACGGATGAAACACAAAGACGGGAGCTGGATTTGGGTTCTGGACCGGGGCAAGGTCATCTCCTGGACAGAAGAGGGAAAGCCGCTGGTGATGTTCGGCACCCACATGGACATCACCGCCCGCAAGCAGGCGGAGGAAGACCTGCGCTCGAGCGAGGAACGCTTCGAAAGCGCCTTCGAGCAGGCGCCCATAGGCATGGCGTTGGTGGCCCCCGACGGTCACTGGCTCCAGGTCAATCAAGCCCTGTGCGCGATGCTCGGGTACTCCGGAACCGAATTGCTGGCCAGGACATTCCAGGACCTGACCCATCCCGACGACTTGGCGGAAGACCTCTCACTGGTGCGGCAACTGCTGGCCGGAGAAACTCAAAGCTACCAGATGGAGAAACGCTACTTCCACCAGTCTGGTGCCATCGTCTGGGCCGTCCTGAATGTGTCCCTGGTGCGGACCGCTCAGGGCCAGCCCCTGCATTTCATCTCCCAAATCCAGGACATTACCTTGCGCAAGCAAGCGGAGAGCGAGTTGCGGCGAAGTGAGGAGCGATATCGTGTCCTCTTCAAGAGCTCCCGGGATGCCATCATGACGCTTGCGCCTCCCGCGTGGACGTTCACCTCGTGCAATCCGGCGGCCGTGGCCATGTTCGGTGCAAGGGATGAGGCCGAGTTTGTCTCGCTCGGACCGTGGCAGGTGTCCCCCGAATTGCAGCCCGACGGTCGCTCCTCCGCGGAGAAGGCTCGCGAGGTGATCGAGACCGCCATGCAGGAGGGTTCACACTTCCTCGAGTGGACCCACACACAACTCAGCGGCGAGGAGTTCCCTGCCACGGTGCTGCTGACCAGGGCGACGCTGGGCGAGCAGACATTCTTGCAGGCCACGGTTCGCGATATCTCCGCACAGAAGCGGACGGAGAAGGAACTGAGAGAGTACCAGGATCATCTGGAGCAGTTGGTGGAGGAGCGCACGGTGGCGCTGCAGATCAAGAACTCCGTGTTCGATGCGTCCATCGCCGGCAATAGCATCGCCGACATGAACGGCACCATCACCCAGGCCAACCCGGCGTTTCTCCGCCTTTGGGGGGCCAGCGGGTTGGACGATGTGGTCGGCGAACCCATGGGCGACTTCCTGCAGAACAAGGACGAAGCCGCCATGATCATCGCGGCGCTGGACGCGACCGGCGAATGGGAGGGCGACTACACTGCCAGAAGGAAGGACGGCTCGACGTTTGCCGCCCATGCGGTGGCCACAACCATCAGTGACCCACAGGGCCGCACCTGCGGCTATCAGTCGTCGGTTATCGATCTCACAGAGCGCAAACGGGCGGAGGCGGAACTGGGCAGAGCCAAGGATGCCGCCGAAGCGGCAAGCCGCTCGAAGAGCGCCTTCGTGGCCAATATGAGCCACGAGATCCGGACACCCCTGAATGCGATCATCGGGCTGACGCATCTCGCACTCAAGACCGAGCTCTCCCCCAGACAGCGAGATTACCTGGGGAAGGTCCGCGGGTCTTCCCACGGCCTCCTCGCCGTCGTCAACGACGTCCTCGACTTCTCCAAGATCGAGGCTGGCGAGCTCCAGTTGGAAACCATCGAGTTCGAGTTGGCAAGCGTGACGCGGCGTCTCTTTGACGTGTTTGGTCTACAGGCCGAACAGAAGGGGCTGCAGCTGTTCTTCAAGGTTGACGCCGACGTGCCTGCCATGCTCGTGGGTGACGCCACGCGTCTGCACCAGGTACTGACGAACCTTCTCGGCAATGCCCTCAAGTTCACGGAGTCGGGCCAAGTCACGCTCGCCGTGCGCAGAGCAGACGGTGCGGAGGCTGCCGGCTCCGCCACGCATATCACCCCATGCGTCACGCTCGAGTTCTTGGTCACCGACACCGGGGTCGGTATACCCAGCGATCAACTGTCGAAGCTGTTCCAGGCCTTCAGCCAGGCCGACTCGTCCACCACGCGCAAGTTCGGCGGCACCGGGCTGGGTCTCTCAATCTCGAAACGGCTGGTCGGTATGATGGGGGGCGACATCCGGGCACGGAGCCAGCCTGCGCAAGGGAGCACCTTTGCGTTCACCGCTGCATTCGGGAAGCCGGAGCACAAGAGAGGCATGAAATTCCTGGGCATTGGGTCCGAACTGCAAGGCCTGCGGGCGCTGGTCGTGGACGACGACGAAGCCGTCCGTGGTACTCTCGCATCCCGCCTGGAAGCCCTTGGCCTTCTGCCCACGGCCGCGTCTTCGGGCAAGGAGGCGGTCGTGATGCTGCATGGAGCCCCTTCCGAGGCCCCCATCGAACTGCTCCTGGTGGACTGGGACATGCCGGGAGAGAATGGCCTGGAGCTGTGCGACAGGATCAGGAAGGACGCCTCGTTGCGGCCCACGCCCCGGACGATCCTGGTCAGTGGCTACTGGAACCGTGAACTGGCGGCTTGCGTCGATGAGGGCCGAGCGGATGCCTTCCTCCTCAAGCCGCTTACGCCCTCAACGCTGCACGAGACCGTTCTCCGAGTCTTCGCCGACCGGCTTGTGGCTGGTCCCCCATTGCTTGCTGGCGCGGCCACTGAATCCACCGTGCCCGATCTGCGCGGCATGCGCGTCCTCCTCACCGAGGATAACGAACTGAACCAGGAAGTCGCCCTCGGGATGTTGGCGGAAACCGGCTGCGTGGTCAACGTGGCACGAAACGGCACCGAAGCTGTCGAGGCATTCGAGCAGACGGCGTTCGAGCTCGTTCTCATGGATATTCAGATGCCGCAGATGGACGGATACGAGGCCACGAGGCGGATCCGGAACGCGGCAGCAGGCTCCGGGATTCGCCCCCCCATCATTGCCATGACCGCCGGAGCCATGAAGGAAGATCGAGACAAGGCGCTGGCTGCCGGGATGGACGACCATATCGCCAAGCCGGTCGATCCAGACGAGCTCTACCGGGTGCTGGACAGATGGCTCGGCCCCGGCGCAGGGCACAGCCGGGAGCCAGACACATCGGGGCAGACCGCGACGCGGGACGAGACCTGGGAGGACCGGCTCCGAGGGCTCGACGTCATCGATGTCGATGCAGCATTGGTCCCGTTCCGGGGCGACGCTGCGCGTTTGCGCGCGTTCCTGCGGAAGTTCGGGGAGAACCAAGCCAACGTGGCCGAAGAGATCCGCGCAGCCTTGGGAGCTGGCGACAGGGAGGGCGCCCAGCGCTTGGCGCACACGCTGAAGGGCCTGGCTGGCACGATCGGCGAAGAGCGGCTACAGGGAGCGGCCCGTGCCGTCGAGGCCGCGCTGAGGGCCGGCGGCGACGACGACAATACGCGCCCTCTGGTCCTCGCCCTCGACCAACGCCTGCAAGGGACGCTCGACAGCCTGGCGCCGTTGATCATGGAACCGGCCCCAGTTCCTACCACTGCGGGAGCCGACCAGGCGGTGGCTATCGGGGATATCGTGCCAGCGCTCTCCCGACTCGCCGCCCTGCTCCAAGGCCACGATCCGGCAGCTCTCGAATGCGTGCAGGATCTCGCGACCAAGCCCATACCACAGGCCCTCTCGACCGCGCTCCACCAGGTGGACAAGCTCGTCGGGCGGTACGCATTCAAAGAGGCACTCGCACGGCTGAACGATCTGGCCGGGTCCCTTGGTCTCGACCTTGCGGAGGAGAATCCCGATGACAACTGAGCGAGAGACGATTCTCATCGTCGATGACACGCCCGAGAACCTCGATATCCTGGTCGGGATACTGAAGAATGGCTACCGACTGAAGGTGGCCACAGGCGGACGGGAGGCACTGGAGCTTGCGGCGGCAATGCCGCCGGACCTGGTCCTGCTTGACATCATGATGCCGGAGATGGACGGCTTCGAAGTGTGTCGACGACTCAAGGCCAAGCGGGGAACCGGGGATGTCCCGGTCATCTTTGTCAGTGCACTCGACCGGGTGGAGGACAAGATCCTGGCCTTCACGAAGGGCGGCGTGGATTATGT
>JABGQJ010000450.1 GCA_018648945.1 Victivallales bacterium | reverse complement strand
TGTCATGGATCTCAGGAGTGGGAAGAGGATTGCAGAGCTCGACAACCAGCGCAACCAACTCGAGGTCACGCTCCAGCCTGGCGCCGAGCAGCGCCTGCTCTACATCCGGCCCCAAGCCAAGGCCGCTGCACCGACCCGCCGCCAAGACTGACGGGAAAGGGCTCTGGCGACGTGGGACGCCAGATTCCAGCGAATCCTGACTTTCCGGTCCGCCGCGTCTTGACTTGGGGCCCACCTAGGTAGATCGTGAGCAGTCCCATTCTGGCGAGAGTGCCCTCCCCTTCAGGGACCGCCGGGCAGAACGTCCGAGACCTACTCCCGGCCGCCGTGACATCAACCCGACACCGTGCGCGTGGCGCGGCTTAACGACCGATAGAGGACCCCAGCCAAATGAATCCCGCCCAACTCGCCGAGCTCAAGGCCGCCATCACGGCCAAGATCGAGCAAACGCAACAGACCATTTCCGCCCAACAAGGCGACTCCGGGGCCATCGCCCCTGACAACGCCATCGGTCGAGTCAGCCGCGTGGCCGCCATGTACGACAAGCAGGTCAACGAAGGTACGCTCAAACGGGCCAAGGACCGTCTAGCGAAGCTCGAGTACGCGCTCGAACGAGTGGACACCCCGGAGTTCGGCATCTGCCAATACTGCAGCCAACCCATCCCACCCGCACGGATCGTCGCCATGCCCGAGAGCACCACCTGCATGCGCTGCGCCGCCTTCGGTTGAGAATCCCCCGACCAGGCATCAGCGCAGGCGAGGCATCACGCGCTCGGTGAGCGTGCGACTGGAGTCTGGCGTGGAGCTTCCCTCCGCCAGTCAGTTCCTGAAGCGCCCCTCCAGCTCGTTCCAGACGGCTTCCCCACGGGCGCGGTAGTCGTTAACCTGATCTCCCACTGCGACGGCGCTGTCGTGGGCATCCTTGACAGCCTTCGCAGCCTCGGCGGCCTTGCGGACATTGGGGGCATACTCGCCCATCGTCTTGTCAAACAGGGCTTTGGCATCCTTCCTGGCGGCGCCGCCCAGTTCCTTGGTCTTCTCTTCGAAGTGGCTCTTCACATCATTGATGGCCTTGTCGCGGACCCCGGTCAGGGCATGATCCACAGCCTTCTTCGCCGCTTCCACGCCGCCGTATTCGCCGACCAGCGGGATCGAGCCCTGCCAGAAGCCGATCAGGGCCTCGTAGCTGTCGTACATATCCGCGTTGTCCTCCAGGAACTGCTGGCAGAAGTCCAGACAGTTGTCGGCCATGAACTCCTTCCACTGGTCGCCATCCATGTTGGCCAGCTCCGGGTTGGCGATGGTCAGGCTGATGCCGTCCAGCATGCCTGCGGACGACACATACATGCCCGCCACTTGGCTGAAGAACATCTTCACCGGCGCACCCCCTGAACCGACCTTCCCCTTGATGCGTTTGAGTAGGCCATCCTCCAGCCGCGCCAACTCGTCGGACACGGCGCCGTGGTTGTCGTTGGTCAACATTCCGACCATGCGGCCCGAGTCGGGATGGACCCGGTAGTAGGCGTAGACTGCGTACAGCGGCTTGTCCCCCTCGTACATGACCACCGGCGCAGCCGGGATGACCACGTGCGAGTCCGGATTCTTGAGCAGGAACGCGGCAATGCTTGCCTGGCTCTTCGCGTTCAGATCGGGGAGTTTGTAGATGAGTGGGAACGTCTTCTTGGTGATCTTGAGCAGACGGTTCTTGGACTTCCCCTGCTGCCGATTCTTGGCAAGTTGACAGAGCACGCCGGTTGCTGTGAGCACCCGCCGCGTGGGCCCGGTGGCCGCCGCGATGACCTTGCCTTCCAGGACATCGTTCCAGACCGACCGGGCCGTCTGGAACCCCGTTGCCCATTGCCCCGTGCTCTCGATGTCATTGCGCAACACATCGATGGAATAGACCGGGAACCGCTTCGGGGCCAGTTTCTTCTCCTTGCCTTCGATCTCGCCAGCCACATCGTCCAACACGCCGCCAAACAACCCGCCAGCGTTCTTGCGCGGTGCCTTGCGTTGCTCCTCCTTTAGCGTGATCCACTCCTCCGAGGCCACGATGATCCGCGGGGCCTGCCAGCTGGTCTCCACGCCGAACAGCTCGGCCAACTCACGAGTCTTGCTGTCCGACTGCACGGCATAGTTGACGGCCAGGCGCCTGGTGCGGAGGAACGGCTTCTGCCAGCGATCGCGGTGTGGTTGCAGCAGCACTGGCACAGTCGGCAAAGCTGCCTTCTCCACGGAGCCGTTAAGGAAGGCGATGTGGTACACATTGCCGAGGTCCGGTGCGTGGGTACCGAACGCCCGCTTCTCGCTGAAGATCGTAGTCGTCCAGGAAACGTCCTCCTGATCGGGATCCTTGAGCAGCAGATGCAGCTCGCTCAGACCCGCCGAAGCCACGGCGTTGCGCTGGAATTCGCCCTTGAACAAGACCCCGGCGAAGAGCTGGTTCCTCTCCTTGACGAAGGCAACAGTGAGCCCACCGCCTTTGACCAGTTCGGCGACCTTGAGCGTGCCAAACGGATGCCGATGCCAGACCGGCTTCGCGTCCGCCCGCTTGTGCCAGATCATACTGATCGCCAGCCGGTGCGTCGCCGCCGCTGGACGCGCGCAGATCCCAAGCAGACATACAGCCAAGAAGATCATTGGACGTGTCATGGCTACCTCCTGGGACGCGCCTGAACGCCATGGAAGCACCAGATGGCCAGGCGCCGAACTTCGGTGTCACGACTTCAGTATACGCTGAACGATATCGTCAAGCAAAGACGGACAGTGCGCGACCCGCATTCATGGAACCCTCTCTGGCGGGGGAGGCGCTCTCCCCATCACGCAACGCCGTCGCCGGGATCGCAGGCTCATCGAGCCAGCGACTACACGCGCCCAACCAGGCAGTCACTTCGGTCGTGGCACGGGTATTCGTGGGGGCGGCTGCCTGATCTCCGGGGCGAGCTTCGTGGGGTCCCGCTCCCCGAGAGGCAGCGGCTCGCGGGCAGGGCTGTCGCCCAGCCAACCGTCGATGATGGGCATGTGCACGAGGCTGAAGGACGTCTCGATCGGGTGGTTGCAGACGCAACCAGCGGAGAAACAGGGCGCAGACAGGACGCCGTCCGCTGGGATCAGGCTGTTGGTGCATCCGGAGCGGACGTTCAGCATGTGCGTGGCAGTCTGCTTGTGCATGTCAAAGTAGGCGGCCGTGAAGTGACGCCGGAAGATCAGGTGTTCGTTGCCGATGGCGTGGTTGCAGCCATGCCCCCCGTGAACGCCACCTTTACCGGGAATGTGGGCACCCGTCATGACCTCGAAGGCACCCCCGCCTTGGTTGTAGAAGATCTCGCCTTGGACCATGATCGGCTGGTGCGCGCCGCGCTCCTGTTCCCAGAGCAAATCTCCTGTCGCACCTTTGACACCCCGGTACCGTCGGTCCTTGTAGACGATCAGCACGTCCTTCTCTGCCGAGTAGAACAACGCGTCATCTCCGGACTGCACACTGCCCGCCGGATAGCCGCTGTGCTCATAGGACAGGAATGGGTTGGCAAACACCTTCTCCCAGGTCACAGTCCCGGTACGTGGATCCAGGGCGCGAACCGTGGAGTTCAGGGTTCCGGGTGCCTTGCCACGACGCTTGAGCTCGCCCCTGGTCCTTGCCGACGGGGAATCCACACAGAAGACGTGGCCGCCCCCAATCGCCAGAGCATGGTGGTTGAATCTGTCGGTCGCGACAGCAGTCCACAGCTGTTTGCCAGTCTTGCGGTCGAGGCCAATCAGGGCTTTGCTGTCATAGAGCCCCTTCGCCAGATTTCGGCTCTTTCCCGTATCCACCGCGATGACAGCGGTGTCCTCTCCTACCCGGATGTCGGCAACAAACAGCGGGACACTCTTCGTGTCGGCAGCCGCAAAAGCGTATTCGAAGCGCCGCATGAGCTTTCCTGTCACTGGCTCCAGGACCTCACAGGCATTGCCCCCCGCCACGTAGATACCGTCGGGCACGGCCGCGAAGCGCGTGAAGGACGGCGCGCCTCGGCTCCATAGCTTGAGCCCGGTATACACATCATAGGCCCTGAGACTCTTGCCGACTTCGTCGAAGGCAACAAGCACGCCGTTCACTACCTGAGGCTTGACGCCCGTGTGGTAGTCCTTCCGTTTCCTGAAACCGACCTCACTGGAGTCGCCGTACCAGAGCACGCCGAGGGGCGGCTTGACGAGTTTGTCCTTGGAGAAGTAGGTGCGCTCCGGGCCGCCGCACTCGTGCGTCCACGGGGCGGCGCCAGGCAGTCCTCCCCGATGGCGCAAGGTCACGAGCCCGTCCGCAATCGCCAGCCGCACATGATCGGACGTCACCTTCCGGCCCCAAGCGGCGGCGCGCTCAGCGGTCGTCGGAGAGACCTCGAAGCAAGCGACCCCGCGGTAGGGATGGAGGATCCGAATGAGCTTCCCCGCAGACATTCGCGATGCGACTTCCCCACCGTCAAAGCGCTCCGAGACAACCAAGCTTGCCAAGTAGGGAGGCAGTTCGAAGGCAAACGGGTCACCGACGATGACCTCGGCGCGAGTACCGTAATGGCCGCTCTTCACCAACCGATCGCGGAGGCGATCGGCTCTAGCTTGGTCCGCCTCCACAGCCACGATCCGCAAGCTCGATTGCCGTAGGAGCTCCTCGGTCAAGCGCCCCTCCGCTACGCCCAGAACGACAGCGTAACCGCGCGTGAGTCTGGCCTTGCCAAGTATCTTCGCCGCGCCCCCCGCCCATTCGTCGTCGGCATCCGGCAATGGCGCTACGGGCCGAGGATGATGCGTCTGCTCACCCGCAGTGGGGGCGAGGCAGAGCATCTGTCCCTCCACAGTGACGACAAAGAGCTTGCCGTCGGCGGCTAGCATGGTCCCCGGGGTTCCGGGCAAGGCCATCTGCCAAGCGATTGCCGGCTTCCCCTCGGGGGTGTCCAGTGCGTAAAGCACGTTCGCCGCGTGCGTGTAGATGCGCGCGCCGGCGCGAATGATCGTGCGGCTCGCGGGCTTCGCAGCGCTCTGCTTGCTGCTGAGCCGCCAAAGCGGCGGCGCTTCCCACTTGGCTGGTTGCAGCTCGATCGCTCCCTTCTTCTTCCGGTAGATCGTCTTGTAGGCACCACTCACATCGTGCGCATAGAACGTCCCGTGATAGGCGCCGTAGGCGACTCCCCCGGCCAAGACAGACCACGCATCGCAACCTTTCATGAACTTGTAGGGCACGAACGGCGTCTCGAACAGATCGGTACGCTGGCTGTACTCCTTCGGCGTCTCAGGGTGCCCTTCGTGCCACCGTTCACCCATCTCACGCCCCGTGGCAATGTCCAGGACAGCGTCTGCCCCAACGAAGACGAACTGCTCCTGCGCAGTCACCCGCCAATGCCCATTCCGGTACCCCTGCACGTAGTACATTAGCTTCCCTGTGGCTGGATCGAGGCCGACCGGCATGGAACGCCCGTTCGGGACCAGGAGACGGTTCTTGGCGAACACCAAGTAGCCTTGGGGACAGAGGGAGCTTTCGCTCACGCGATTGTGGTCCGTCCGGATTCCGAGCATGTGGTTGAGGCGAGGGTTACACCACTTGACGGCACCGCTCTCCGGGTCGAGGGCGTACATGAATGTCCCCAGGACCGGCCACAGTCCCGAGCCGACGTACAGCGTATCGTTCGCAATCACCGGGCCACCCCGAACAGGCCAGAAGGAAATCAGACGCCCGTTCCCGAGGTGCTGCAGATCCGGCCGTTCTGTCGGCGCGGCCCGGAACGTCCAGACGGGGGCACCGGTGGCGGCGGCGAGGCAGTGGACGCGCCCATCATCGGATGCCACGTAGAGCTTGTCCTGCCAGGCAACAGGCGCAAATCGAACCGGACCATTGGTGAAGACACGCCAGTTGCGTTTCCCCGTTTCCGTGTCGTAGGCCGTCACACTCCCATCGATCGGCGACCCGACAAAGAGCTGCTTCGCTGACACGACCGGCTCATAGCACGCATCGAATTGCATCCTCGGTTCCAGCGGCCACGCGGGGGTCACGGGCGCCAAGTCGCGGCGCCACCGCAGATGCAGTTTCTCGCTCAGCTTCTCCGGGCAGGCCCCGCTCCTGGCCGAGTCAAAGCGCCAGGTTGGCCAGTCCCCTGCGAAGGCTGGATGCCATGCAGCTGACAGCAACAGACCAATGACTCCCAAGACCGTTCGGCTGGTGGTTCGCATGATGCCTTCCTGCTCGTGGGGTTCTTCGGGGAAAGTATCAGCCCCTGCCTGCGGCGCAAGCCCGCACCCACACCATGTGCCAGCAGCGGCAGTAGCCTGGCGGAGCGGTACCCCGCGCCGTCAGGCCGTCTCGTGGGGTCCGGGGCTGGCCCGAATGCCCCGAAACTTAAGCCCTTCGGCACCCCTGGGAACGGCTTTCCCCGAACTCCGGCGTAGG
>JABGQJ010000045.1 GCA_018648945.1 Victivallales bacterium | reverse complement strand
CACTGTGCTCATGTCCTCCTTGACCGTGACGCTGTGCTCCTTGCCCACCGACAGTGAGTTGGCCCCGCCGATGCCGGCGCTGAGGCTGCCGCGGGCGCCCACTGTGATGCTGTCGCGCACCATGATGTCCAGGTCCTTCTGAGCGTGCACGTGCACCTGCTCGGCGCCCTTCTTGTCCTCGAAGCGCAGTTCGTTGAAGCCCTGGCCGCCCTTGGAAGAGCTGGTCTTAATCGTGCTCTTCGTCTTCTCCCCGGGAAGGCCATAGGGCGGCATGGTCGCCGCATTGTAGACGCGCCCGGTAATGATGGGCTGGTCGGGATCGCCCTCCAGGAAATCGACGATGACTTCGGTGCCGATGCGGGGGATGAACATGGCCCCCCAGCGTTTGCCCGCCCAGTTCTGGGACACCCGAATCCAGCAGGACGTATTCTCGTCGCCCTGGCCCTCCCGGTCCCAATGGAACTGAACCTTCACCCGCCCGTACTTGTCGGTGTGGATCTCCTCCCCTGCCGGTCCTGTCACGATCGCGGTCTGGGGACCGTGCATGAAGGGTTGACGAGCCCTACGCGGGGGACGGAAGACGGCTTCGGCATCGATCACTCTGGCTTCCACGGAGAACATGGAATGGCCGTCCAGCTCCTCGGCGGAGATGGCCAGACACGTGTCGGTGGTCACGAAGCTGCCCTCGTGCGGGGCGGCGTAGTCGGTGAGCGTGAACTTGTATCCTGCAGCCAGAGCCCGCGAGTTGCCCTTGGCCTGGGCGGAGAAGTAGTGGCACTGCTTCTCTTGGAGCCGCACCTTGGCTCGCCGTTCGCCTTCGCCGGAGTCCACGTAGCGACCGGGGTAGTCATAGACCTCGAAGACCGAGGCAGCATGCTCGCGGGGCTGGTTCGCCTTGGCGCGCAAGTTTTTCGCCGGGGCCTCGAAGTCGAAATCATTGAGCGTGTAGGCGCCGGGCAGCAACTCCTCGCTGGGATTCCACGACGTGATGCCGTCCCGCACCACGGCCACGCCACTGGGGCCGGTATAGGGAATCTCCTCGTGCTCCAGCCAGGGCTCGTGGCAACTCGCGGAGTCGCCGATGACCATCTCGTGCCGACCGTCCTCGTGCCGGAAGAAGTAGAACATGCCTTCGTCCTCCATCAGCCGGCTGATGAAGTTGAAATCGGTCTCCCGGTACTGCACACAGTAGTCGCGCTTCTGGTAGGTCTCAGTGAGCTGGAATGTGTAGTCGCTGAACCCCTGTTCCTTCAGCACGTCGTCGATGATCTGCTGGGTGTCCTGGTTCTGGAAGATGCGGCAGTCGGCGGTTCGGGTCAGGAACCAGAACCAGGGCACGAGCACCAGTTCGTGGTGGGTCCATTGGTGGTCGTCCACGCCGGTGAACCGGATCTCCCGCACGAACCCGTTGAGGTAGCGCACTTCGTCGTCCGGCAGGGCCAGGCGAACGGTGGCATTGGTGCCAAGCACATCGGAGTAGGTGATGTCCGGCTCTTCGCCATAGATATCGATGCGGTACTCGAACAGGCGGGACATCCCCTCATCACCGGTCAGCTTCCGGGCGAACACCGCATCGGCGTCGAGCACCGTTTTGATGGCGAGGTGCCGTTTAGTCTTGGCCAGGGGAGGCATCCGTATCCCTCGTAGTTTCAGGGGTGCCAACAGCGGCTGGCGCGAGGCCGCGATCCCGCCGCGCCTCCTGTTGTTGAAGGTAATACTCGGAGGCCGGAGATGCCATTGCCGTCTCCCCTTCCTCGGCCCCAGCGGGGTCGCATCCCCGGAGCACCAGCACCATCGCAATCAGTAGAAGAACGGCCGCCACCAGAGTCAGGGACAGCGTCCGGTTGGCGAAGATCAGGCGACCGATGGCCATGCCTTCGTCCCGCCTGCCTCGCCACAGTTTGTGGAGTCTATCCGCGCGGGATTCGGGCTCGGGTTCCCCTTCGGGTAGCTGCGGTGCGCCCGGCTGCAGCAGGAAAGCGAGATGCTCCGGCTTGGACGGGGTTCCGAAGACCACGTCCACCCAGGCACGATCAGCAGGGACAAACACCACGAACTCACATCGCCCCGCCACTTCCTCCGCCAGCTGCTCCGACCACTTGGCCAACAGGGGGGCGACGGGCAGATGTGCCGCAGGAAGTCGGAGATGGACCGGCGCGGCCGCAGCGACTGCCTGGTCTACGGACTGGGCCCGGGCGGCGGCCCAGCCTTCTGCTCCCGCCGTGATCAGGTCGGCTTTGTACTCAGCCACCGCCACATCGGGATCGCGCGCGGCAAGAGAGGCCAGCGCCGTCTCGCTCAGGACCAGCGCTTCCTCCGCGTCGGCCGCAGTCGCCGTCTCCTGTAGTCGGTCCTGCAAGGCTTCAAGAATCGGCAGGGAGAGCTGCACCACATGCCCCGGCTGCGACCCCGTCCACTGGGCGATGGCCATCAGCGGCATGGTCCGCCCGCCCGTATCGCGGGACGGCACGAGACGGCCCACGGCACAGTGTTCGCCCGAACGCCAGAGCCACCCATGCCGACAGCGTTCCAGCATACTCGCCATCTGCTCACGGGGATCGCCCCAGACACTGCCCTGCAGATTGCGGACGATGCCCGCCTCGTAGAGCGCGCTGGCGACGCGCTCTAGCAGGGGATGCTTGTCCAGCCCCAGCCAGAGGAAGTCAGCCCAGCCGGGGTGCTTCCCGACCAAAGCGAGAGTCGCGCTCTTGGTTGTCTCGCTTGCCACCGTCTGGGGCCTCCGGTCCGTGCCTTGTTACTCATTGCCATCCAAGGCACCCGCCTTGGGTTGGTTCTTCTGAATCTGCTCCCTGAACCACGCCGGCAGTTCCTTCTCGAACCTGAGGTAGAGGACCGCCCGTTTCCCATGGTTGTCGGGGGTCAGAAGATCGACGTTGAGCACCCATCTCTTGGTGATCGGCTCGTGCTTGGTCGACCACCGGATCTGCTTCACGCCCTGCTGGCCGTTGTCGCCACCGTACAGGAGACGGAGCGGCGACCACTCCTGCGGAATCCGCGCCAACCGGTAGTGGGGGTGGTTCTCGTCGAGATCGCCGCGCTGGTTGAACTCCAGCGCCAGGGCAGCCGCCCCGACCGGGAGGGTGTATTTGAATCCCTTTCTGCCGTCAAGTCGGTAGTTCAGCCAGGGCTTCGGCTCCCCGGCGGACAGACGGAACACGAACCAGGCCTCGAAGGCGGGATCCGGATTGTCACTGAGCCTTGCCAAGGGCAGATCGAACGTGCAGTCTGCCGAGAGGATGGCATCCAGAAGGACCAGATTCTGCTCGAGCCACGCCATATCGGCAGGGCGGACTGTGCCAGCGTCCTTCAGCTTGCGGAGCGCAGCTTTGACGGCACCCGCCAAGTCCCCCTCGGCACCGCTGCCGATGCTCCCTGCCGGGAACCCGTTTCTCTCATCTTCCTTCGGGGCGGAACGGAGCTGTCCCAGTGCGCGCTCGATGGCGCCCCTCGCCTCCTTGCAGCCGTCCAGCGACAGGGAAGCCACCCCGGGCTGGGGCGGCGCCAACGGGAACTTGTCGTACTTGCCGCGGAGGTCGCGAATCTGCTGCCCAATCTCCTGCTGGGAGGCGTCTGCCAGCGAGCCAAGGCTCTCGCCAGCCCAGTTGCGCCAGTACCTTCCGAAGTAATGGGGATCCCGGAAATCTCGTGGCGTGCGGGGCAGACCATAGGCCTTCTCGAAGTCACCGGGGGTCAGAGTGAGAATGTCGCGCCGGGCAGCCCCCGGATTCCTTCGCACCACGCGCCGCCAGTTCCGGAGTGCGTCGTCCGCATCATCCTCCCAATCCCGGTAGTCCCGACTGCTGAGCAGACTATGGGTGATCTTGGCCTCCAGTTGCACAGCCTGCTCGTCCTCGGTAAGGAACGAGACCACCTTCTCCTCGCCTGCGGGAGCCTTCGGTGCTTCTCCCTCCTGCAGCAGCCCACGCGCATCGTTCAGTGCCTCGAAGGCCGGTCCGAACATCTCCGTGAAGTCCTTGACGTCCCGCAACCGAATGCCGCCAACCGCCTCCTTCGTTTCGGCCCAGTTCCCGGCCGAGGAGCAGCGATGCCCCGTATCGTACAGGTCCAGCCAATACTCGCTATAGTCGTTGAGATACCCCTCGAACGTCTCCCGGATCGCGTCCTGACCGCCCGCGAGCGCATCGCACTCTACGAAACGACCCTTGCGGGAACCCAGCGAAGGCCGCACATTGGCGACGATCGCCTGGGCCACAGCGGGGGCGTAATCGGTTTCGGCTTTGACGTCGGCGAGCCCCGTGAAGGGAAGTGCTGGCAATTCACGAGGTCGGGGCTTGGCCTTGGCGAGCCCCCAGTCCTGCAACTTGCCCACGCTGCTCGGGAACTCCCCTTGAGCGGCCCGCAGGGATACAGTGTTCCGTCTGCCGTCCTCGACCGCGACCACGGTCATCGCGGGGGCGGCTGTTGCCTTGACGCTGGCAGCGCCGTCCTTCAGCAGCGCCTGCAACTCCGTCAGCCTGGCCTCGGGAGCGTCGTCCGCCGCGAGGATCGCCAGCTTCGCCGTCTTCAGCGCCGCTTCCTGTTCGGCCAGGGCGGCAGGATGGGGATCGACCAGTTTGCCGACCCCGGCACCCGCGTCCACCGCGCGCTGCCACATGCCGTCCTGCGCGGCGGCAACGATGGCGCTCTGGTCGGCCTCGAGTTTCTGCCGCATGGCTTCGAGCAGTTTCTTGCGGGTGTCCGCAAGGCGACCTTTGGCCAGATTCCGGAGCCAGTCCTGGAATTCCCGCGCCTCGGCCGGGGCTTCCTCCGACAGCTCGGCCGCCATGAAGCGGCTGAGGGGGGGGATGCTGGCGAAGAGGGGGTTGTTGCGGGCATCGGCTTTCAGCTCGTGCTCCAGCCACGCCTCGAAGGCTGCCAGGAAGGAGGCACTGTCCCAGGCGACGCTCGTGGGCATGGCCTTCCGGGCCTCGACCAGCTCCTCGCTGCTCTTCCGCAATTCGGTCACGGCCTTGTTTGCGGCAGCGACCGCAACGCCAACCTGCTGTTGGTTGGTCTGCCAGTCGTTGGCCAGTGACTTGGCTTCGTCAAGCATCACACCGCACAGGGTCGCCGGGTCATCCCAGACGACGTCGCGGAACGGCTTCTCGCCAACCAACGCGATGAGTGTCTGGTGCTGGGTTCTTGCGCTGGCAATGGCGGTCTCGGCCTGTCGCTGTTTGGACTGGACCTCCCGCAGCTTCCGGGCGAGGACCTCCCATTGCTGCACTGGGGTTGCTGCCGCCACGTCCGGGGCGGCGGCCCACAGATTGGCGGGGTCGGCGTAGTGGGCCACAAAGCGCTCCAACGAGACCTGCAACGGTCGATTGTAGGCCAGTTTCCCTTCTGCTACTTCCACGCCAAGCGCCACTCGCCCCGGCCACTCGGTGTCCGCCTCCATGAAGGCCCGAACAGCCTCCATCAGGCTGTCGTCCTCCCCGGTTCCCTTGGCCAACGTCCATTCGACCATGCGCTCGCCGCCGTCGCCGCCAGACTGTGAGACCGCGAAGTCCATGAGTGCCTCGAAGGGGTACTCGCCCACTTCGTCTTTGCCTTCGCAGTAGGCAGCCAAGCCGAGTTCGCGGAGTTCCACCTCAAGCAGGATGCCAAGCACCGCCTCGCCCTTCACATCCCAGGGACGCGGCGGATTCTCCGCCGTGCCCGTGCCGCCGGCCCTGAAAAGCGTGTCCCGGGTGGCATCGAACAGGGGGGCAACCAAGGCGGCATCGCGGACGATCAGCATGTCTCTCGCCCGCAGCTTGCGCAGGGCGTCGTCGCCCATGGGAATCCAGGAGAAGACCCAGGGGATCCTGATCTCGTGGTCCGCCATGGCGTGCAGGCGCCGGAGCAAGGTGGCGAGAGGCTCCCGGTCATCGTCCCCATCGGTGTCGAAAGCGAGGGTCCCATTGTACTCGTACGGGCTGCCTGGGGCTTCGGTCAGGCGGAGAGGCGGTTCAAGGTATTTCGGGACCAGCTCTCGGCTGCCGTCCTCTGAACGAGCCCGGAAGTACAGCTCATCGCTCCAGGCCTTCTTCGTGCTGCTTGCTTTCCAGACCATCGCCAGGCTGCCGATGCTGCGCTCGAACTCGCGGCCCGCCCAGGCAGTCAGCGCAAGCAGAGCGCCGATGGCCAGGAAGCAGGACCCGAAGACGAGCGTTTTCCGCCGCCGGTACAGCTTGCGCGCGTTGGTCGCCTGGGTGACCAGCCCGCGTTCGCGGAACACCTTGTCCCGGAACATGTCACGCAGGAAGTAGGAGCGGTCCTCGCGGAAGGCGCCGCCGCCGGGAAGCTGCTCGACCGGCATGCCCATGGCTTGGGCCAGCTCCTCGTCCAACGCTGCCCCCTGGGAGAGCGAGGACGTGAGGTAGACGCCCCGGCAGAAGAGGGGCTTGGCGGTCAGGTTGGTACCGGCAAAAACGGACTCCAAATAGTGGCGCAGGCGGGGCACCAGCTTGCCGAGGCTGGCAGGGAAATCGTAAAGGGCATCCACCTCCGCCAAGCGGCCGGCCTCACGCTGGGGGCGGGGGTCCTGCAGCAGCTCCCGGCGCTTGTCGCGGACCCTCTGGATCAAGGGCGCCAACAGATCGTCCAGCTTGCGCGGGTCGAAGGGCGTGTCCAGATCGTCCGGGTTCGACCAGCCGATCATTTGGTGCTGAAGGTCAATGTCGTCCAGCGAATCGAAATACTCGCGGAAACCGGTGACCAGGTCCGCCTTGGTGATGACCACGAACACGGGGAAGCGCACGTCCAGCGCCTTCTGCACCTGACGGAGCTGCTCCGCAGTGTCGCGGGCCTTGCGGGCCAGATCCTCGGCCGGAGCGCTGATCAGCTTGTCCGCCGGCACCACCAGAAGCATACCCGTGATCGGGCAGGTTGGCCGGGTGTGGCGCAGCAGTTTCAGGAAATCGCTCCATTGGTTCTGGGACAACTGGTCGCCTTCCTCGTGCAGGAACAGGCGACCGGCCGTGTCGAGCAGAACCGCTTCGTCGGTGATCCACCAGTGCATGTCGGCGGTGCCGCCGGTGCCCTGCATCTGGTCGTTGAGCGGGAACTGGAGCCGGCTGTTGCGGATGGCCTCGGTCTTGCCCGAGCCAGATTCTCCGACCACGACATACCACGGCAGGTTGTACACATCCACCTTGGCATCGCGCAGTTGCTGGATGCCTTCGCGGAACCGGTCGCTCAGATCCTGCCTGCGCCCGGCCGCCTGCCCCTCTCCCGCCAGTTCTGCCTCGAACTTCTGCGACTTGCGTTTGCGGACCGACTTCGAGATCTGCCGGTAGACGATCGCCAGCATGGCGATGAAGGCGATGCCCATCAGCAGCATGAACATGAGCTGCCGGTTCCAGCTGACGAAGTGCATCAGGATGGTGCCCACGCCCGCGCCCGTCCCGATCAGGGCAACTCCCTTGACCGGACCCGAGACTTTGCTGAAGGAACTGGTTCCAAACATGAGCGTTGCGTCCCTCTAGTCCTGTGCCGCGTTTTCGTCGGAATCTTCTTCCGGCTCGGGGGCCTCGCCCTGCTTCTCGATCGACTTCAGGCTTCGTCGCAGTTCGCCGCTGGCGTTCTTGAACATCTGGACATTCAGGAAGAAGACCAGGAAGATGCTCGCCAGCAGCAGCAGAAACACGCGGAACAGGCTGGCACCCGGGGGGGCGGTCAAGATGCGCGTATCCGTGGATTTGTAGGCTTCGGGGCAGACCCGCTTCTCCCACGAGTTGCTGCGCACCGCCAGGCGGTCGGCGATGGTGGACATCTTCATCCGCAGCTTCTGCGGATCGCTCAGGGCATAGCTGCCGGTGAAGCCCAGGCCAATGCAGGCGTAGAACACCTCCAGCCGCTCCGTGGCGTCCTGGCCCCGTTGCTCCAGCGTCTCGTCCAAGAGCTCGAAGAACCGGTCGTTGCCCGCGTACTCGCCATCCCGGAAGGACAGTCGGTCGTTGTTCCACTGGTCGGAGATGGGCCAGCCCGCCTGGGCGATGATATCGTCGATGAAGTAGAGCAGGGTCGGTTTGATCTTCCCGTATTGGTCGTAGAGCCGGGGGTCGGCCTCCGCCTCGTGCTCCATATCTTCGCGCAGGCGGTCGATCTCCAGGCGGGCACGCTCGAACGTCACCGTCCCACTGTTGCGGTGGAGCCGATTCAGTTGGCAGATATAGGCGAACACCGGTTCGCAAAGCTCGACGACAGTCATGGCTTGCTGGTCCTTATTCCGGCGGGATCGTCATGCACAGAACCGCTTCCGAGACCTCGCGCAGATCCCTGGCATGGCCGACGATGCACATCGCCTTCTCGTCCGTCACGCGCTGCCACACACTTTCCCGGGCGGCGGTCTCGAGTTTGAAGTAGTAGAGCCCCGTCTCGCGCGGCAGGACGGGGGGCGGGGCGTGTTCGTGCCGCAGCTGGACGCCGAAGATGGCCGCGCTCATGCGCGCCAGGCTGGTCGCGATCAGCTTGAACCCCTCGCCGCGCTCCACCAGCGATGCCAGGCGGTTCGAGTCCATGCGCGACCGTAGGGCCAGGTAGTACGCATTGGGACGCTCCAGGTGTTCCTGGTCCAACTGCGCGGCCCATTGGCCGTCGTCGCTACGGACGAAGGGCACGCGCAGGAGTGGCACCTCGACCGTGTCGCGAAGCATGAAACGCAGGGCGGACTCAAGCTCTGCAAAGCAGGGCGCCAGATTATCGTGGTTGTACTCCGGTGGCACCGGTGGCGCCCCTTCAGCGCTCAAAGCGCCCAGTTCCCCGACCAAACCGAGGCATTCCAGGTAGAAGTCGAAGGGCGAGAGTTTGGGCACCCGCACCAGTTGCTGGACCCGAGGGCCAAAGCGGGCAAGCGTCCGGTAGCGCATGAAGTTCACCATGTCCGCGCCGCGCACGTTCTCGGCAGAACGCCGTTCGAACACATCGCCCTGCGCCAGTTGCTGCCGGTTCGCCTCCACCAAGTTGGCGATCCGCCGACAGGTCTCGATCAGCACGTCGCTGCCGGTGACCACCAGGCTTGGCGGGATGAAGCTCACATCCACCACCGGTTCGCCTTCGTACTGCCCCGCCCCATGCGCGATGCGCAGGATGGGCAGGGCGTTGTAGCCATCCCGGTCGTCACCATCGAACATCAGCCGGGCATTGAGGCGCTTGACCTGCACAGGCTGGGGGTTGTCCCCCGTCTGCTCGTCGTTGCACTCGCCCTCACGCAGGGAGAACATGCTGCGCACCGGGCCAGCCGCATCCGCTTCCTTGTGAACCACGGCCGATTCGTTGTCGGAGAAATAGGGCACGGCCAGATACACGGTCAGCGGCTCCGTGCTCATCTCGAAGCGCTCGCGGAAGGCGACCACCGGCAGGTCCGCGTTGCCGGGCACATCCACCTCCAGGCCATCGCGCATCACCACGTGCAGGTTCTCGAAACGCAGGCGCTGGCGGAGCAGATCGTCCGTGGCCAGTCGGGCCCGGACCACCCCGTAGGGGAAGGGGCGCATCAGGCGCCGCAGGCTCTCGTCGCGCTCCCGGCTGCGGCGATCGGTCAGCTGGAAGTGGTGCGGGCGAAGGAACAGACCCTCGTGCCAGAACACGTCACCGGAAATGGCCATCTCGTGTCTCCCCAGTCAAGGGCCTAGGCCCCGCCTGCATCGCGCATGTTGCGGATTTCGCCTAGGAGAATGGATAGGAGGTTCTTTTGGGCGTGGTCGCTGGAAAACTCTTTCTCGGCAAGCTGGCAGTAGCGGTCCCAACACTTTCGTTTGGCGAGCATCCCGGTACCTACCACATTTTCAATTGTAGCCGGTTTGAGCCGATTGGCAAGCTGTCTGGTATAGGTATCAAGCGACACGGGGAGGGCCGCGAACACGGCGGCGGCAAAGCGCACCAGCTCATTCACGCGCGACCTCAGCTGCGGAGCGGTGAGCGAGTTCTCGCCAGCCAGCCAGGCCCTCAGCTCGTCCTCAAGTCCTCGGGTCGGGTAGCGACCGTCCGCCCGGTCCGGTCGCAGGTTGTCCCACATTGCCTGCAGGATCGTGTTCAGTTGGCCCATGGCCTCGGCCAAATGCGGCAGAGCCTGTCCCTCCCCACCGGCGGGGGGCGCGGGGGCTGGCGGCGCGGCTGGCGGCGGCTCAATGCCCAGGGAGGTCAGCACTCCTTGCTTCGCCCCTGGCCCCAGCGTCTGCACGCGCGCCGCCAGGGCCGCCACCAGATCTCCCATCGGCAGGTCGGCCGCGCTCGGGGCTTCGGCCGGTTCCCCCTCGACCACCAACCCCGCCTCGCTCAGCACGGCAGCGGCGCGGGACTGCTCTTCCTCGTCCGCCGCCGCGACTCGCTCAACCAGCCTCTTGGCCAGTTCCGCGGCGTCCGGGGGCAATTCATCGACCACGGGCACGGGCTGGTCAGTGGCGGAGGGGAGCGCCGGGAACCGCTCCCGCAGGGCCCCCAGCAGCTTCTGTCGTCCCGCCCCGTCCAGGTCCAGACAGGCGTTCTCCAGGCACTGGCGCATGGCCAGCAGGCGATCTTCCGCCGCCTCGTCCGCCAGGTCCACCTGCAGCGCCCGGATGCGGGCGGTGGTCCAGTTGATCGTCTGTGAAAGCGATGTGTCAGGCATATTCGCGCGTTCCCACCGTGGGTATTCGTCTCGTGTCTCTGCGGGGAGACACCCTATTGGGACACGAGGTGGCGTGGTTCGTTCTGTAGACTCGGATCATGGGTTTGGGGCCGGGTACTCGTAGTTCGCATCCGCCACGGTCTTCGCGACCATCGCAGCGGGGCTGGGCGGACTCGCGGAGAAGGCCAGGCGGAACCCCACGTCCGCGTACCCCGTTGCGGGTCCCAGCCCATCGACTCGCACAGGTTCGGCGCTGGCGTTGCAGTACTTCGGCGGCGAAAGCGCCGACCCGCCTGCCACACTGCTGGTGCCATTCAACAACTCCTCCAGCATGCCTACCGGCCTGCCTGCCTCCCCGAGCCATCCATCCAGCGCTCTGGCCTCCGTGCACACGAATTCGGCCACGTTGTCCAGCACGTAATGCACCTTGCGCTCGTCCGTGCCCCCAACCGGTGCGAACCAGAGGTAATCATCGGTCACGGCCTCGTTTGCTTGCCACGAGGTCTCGTCGCTCAACTCAACCGCGAAAGTCCCTTGCATGAGCGGGGTTGTGGTGGCATCCGTCTCGCCAACGCGAAGAAGCCCCTCCTTCTCGAATGCGCGGTAGCAGTTGCCCCAGTTCCGGTCACAGGCATTCCCGAGAACATTGCCTCCCACCTTCGCTGCTTGCCTCCATTCCTGGGTAGTCGGGAGACGACACCCATACAGTGAGGCCAGGTACGCGCAGCTCGTCGGCCCCAACCAGCGGGCGGGATCCTCCTCGTCCGGGGTGGTCACACCGGTGATCTCCTTCCTCCTCACAGTCCAGACCTCCTCCAGGCTGTCGAACCACTCCTCGCGGAACCCCAACCGCAGATCGAGGCCGTCCAAGACAGCGAGTCGCCAGCACAGAATCGTGTTGACCTGGCCGTATGTCTTCTTAGCCTTCCTCAACTGTTTGTCCTTCTCCCGCTGGTCCTTCTCCTCCTCGGCCAGCCTGGCCGCTTCCATTGCCTCGTGCAGCTTCTTGTCAGGCACGGTCTGCCAGAACAAGATCCACCTTATGGCTGTGCTGAGCGCCTCGGTCACCTGCCTGATCGAGACCTCGGTCGTGCAGATGTAGCTCGAGGCACCGGCGGTCCCCACCTTGCGGAAGACGATGGACTGAGTGCCCTTCGAGTACTTCAGCCAATCGGGTTCCCCGGTGCCGTCATAGACTGCCCAATCGCCTTGCCCGTCGTCATAGGAGACCTCGGCAAGTACCCAGCCCCGCGCGCCCCCTTCACGTGCCGGCCCCGCCTTGTCCAGACCGGCATCCTCCCCCGTCTTGTCATCGGCGCTGGCCTTTTCCCACAGCTCCCTGGCAAGCTTCCCAAGTGGCGTGTCTGGCCAGTTGCCGTCCGCTGGCTTGGCGCCGACATGTTCTCCCAGCCAGAGCTGAAGGTTCCTCTGCGCATCTGGATCCGGTGCCCCCCCGGCCCCATCCGCCTGCAGGGCGCCAGCAGCCGCCTTCATCCTCGCCAAGAGCAGATTGTAGGTGCTCCGGTCGTCCAGTGCCTTCACTGTCGCATCGCTCCGCAGGGCATCGAGATCCTTGCCCGTGGCCAGGTCTTTGATGCTGTCCGCCTTGTCGGCGCGGCTGAACACCCTTGCCCAACGCGTGCTGGCCACCCCTTGCCACGGCTTATCGGGCCAGAGTTCCTGGGCGAGTTTGAGGTCGCCCCTCAGGCCCTCTGCCCCAGCCGGCACACTTTTCAGCGCCTGCCAGGCTGCGAAGGACTCGTCCCCACTGACCCCAAAGCCCGCGGCGGCGCGGAAGACATCCGCCTCGGGAATGGCGCCTGCCAGCGCCCGATGCCAGCGCTGTTTCCGCTCTCTGCTGAAGCGGTCGGCGACGACTTTCTCGTCCACCTTCTTCTCGCGGAGAGACGTGCTCAGGACCTGCTCGCCCTGCCATTCCTTCCCATCGCGAGGCCAGCGGTTGGTGGAGGCCGGGGCGAGCCGTTCCCAGGCCGCGAACTGCTCGGGAAGCCCGAGACCCGCCCGCCGGGCGATTGCCACCAGCTTCGTCGGTTCGAGCCCCGGGGCCTCGATCTCAGCCAGAATCTCCAGGCGGGAGAGGAGCGTCTGCACTGCCCCCACCTCCCGGAGAAGCGCGCCGGTTGCGCCCTGCCCCGGCTGCCATCTGGCCCGGATGGCGCCCAGAGACTGCCCCGACTGGTCCTTCTGGCCCAGCAGGTGGAAGTTGTCGAGTAGCGCCTGAGCCGTGACCAGTTGCCGAGGTAGCTTGCTGGCGAGGTCACGCGCGGCTGCCAAGCCCGTGTCGACGCCCTGCCAGCTCGCACTCGCCGCCCACTTGCCGTCCTGCCAGTAGGCTGGCTCCCTGGTCTCGGCCGAAGCAAGGAACGTTGCCAGAAGCGCGTCCCGCGCCTTCTGCAAGCCCGCTCGGATCTGCCGCCCGGTGTTCGCGTCCGGCGGCGGGGCTAGCTCAATGGCGATGGGCAGGCTGTTGTTTGCCTTCCACAGCTGCTCGCGCGTCGCCCGCGCATCGTTGCGCAGTTTGCGGAAACGCATCCGGTTCGCGTCCCCTGCCAAGCTCTCGGCAGTCTGCCCCCTCAGGAACTGGCCACGCAGTTGCGTCCACCGGTCCTCGAATGGTGGCAAGGCCACCTGGCCGCCTGGCGCCCCGTCCAGAGCGGGCAGGCGCAGAGCCACCTTCCGTGTCTCCGCGAGCCACTTCGCCGGCGACATGATCGCGTCCAGGGCCTCCTCGGCTCGGGAGACTCGGTCGCCCAACAGCTTCGTCTCCTTCCCGTAATCCGCCTCGTTCCGCTTCACCAAGTAATACGGGAAACTCCCCTTCCCGTCCTTCCCTTTCAGCTCGCGCTGCAGCCGATCGAGCGCCTGCCTCGCGGCATCGCACTCGGTCCGGTAGTCCTTGCCATATTCCGTGTTGAGCCTCTCGTAGCCCGCCTCGAGCCTGCTGGCGTTCGCTTCCCACTTCGTGACTTCGCCGGCGCGGTTCGCGCCCACGAGAAGCCTGACGCAGTCTGGCACCGCGTCGGCCCACTCCCGGAACGCCTCCTCCGATAGCTTGCCGGCCAGCGGGGCGTACTCGTTCAGTGCGTCCTCGTTGACTCCTGGCGCGGCCTCCCAGTCGCTGCTGGCCAGAGCTTTCCCCATGCTTCTGGCCACCCGGGACAGATTGTCGATTGCTGCGGTCAGCGAGGAAGCATCGACCTTGGTCTTGTGGAACTCCGCCCGCACCCACCCGTCGAGCGTCCCAGCGACTGCCGTTCGCATGGTCGGGTCGGGATCGGGGATGCCGGTCGGGCATACCTTGGCCAGCGTGGTAGCCAGTTCGCGCCGCCCGGTCTGGAGGCGCCGCAACGTCTGGAAGCGGGCAAGCACGGTCTCATCGTCGTCGGCCCTGACCTGAACCTGCTCCCACACTTGCTCGGCGAGCTTCTTGACGTCTGCCTCGTCCTGTCCGGGGAACGTCAGGCGCCACCATGCGTGCATCCGCAGGGCTTGTCTGGCGCTCTCCCCCTGCCTATCACTGGGCTCACTCCCCTCTGCGCCCGTCAAGTCGCGCAGGAACTCCGCGGCTCCTTCCGCCTGCAGCAGGTCTGCTGAACGGCCAGCCGCCAGTTCGCCGACCTTGGCAATGCCTTTGCTCAACAGGTCAACGCTCTTGATGGACGCCGCCAGCTGCTCCCTCAGAACACGCAGATCCCGATCGTCACTGCCCAGAGCTGCAAACGTGGCGAGCCTGTCGATTCCCTTCACCACGTCCTGCCGACGCGATGTGGGGGCATCAAGCATGGTGACGAGCGAATCGAGCGCCATGTCCGCTGCGGAAATGCAGGCTTTCACCGAGGCCGGCGGCACATCGGCCACGAGTGACTTCCCGGCGCTGAACTGCTCGATGCGAAGCAATGATGCATTGAGGACGGCGAAGTAGCGATCAAGGGCCGCCAGACTGCCTCTGTACTCTGTCAGCATGGAATCGGGGGCGGAGGCCGTGTCCTTGGGGAAGTCGGGAAGGCCATGCAGGTTCAGCTTCCTGCCGCGCGAACGCACGAACGCACCCGCCCAAGCGTTGGCCAGGGATTCCCGGCATGTCTTCCAGTTTGTCTGAACGGCCTGCGAGCCGGAAATGGGCGTGGCGGCCGAGCCGTCTGCGTATTGGTACCCCTCATACTGCTTGGCGGTCTTCTGCAACGACTCCTTGAATGTGTCCAAGGCCTCCTTGGCCGCCAGGTATTGAACCTTGGCGTCGCCGTATCGGGGGGCGGCCTCGGCTGCGGGCCGATCCCCCAGGAAACGTCCCCGGCTTTCCCGCCATACCACGTTGATGGAAGAGATCGAGGTGGGGCGGTCCGTCTCGGTCATCATCCGCTCCCACCACTGTATTTCCCTCTCCTTCCGGGGAATCCTGTTCTCCCATTCCTCGAACAGCTCCAGATACCGTCGTGGCTCCGCAAGGGCATCGGCCGCCGTGCCGCATGCATCCGGGAACTTCTTGGCGAGGCCATCCTCGAAACGGGCAACCGATTCAGTCGCCACCAACAGCTCCCATGTCCTGACCACATTGGCGACGGACTCCCTGAGTCGGTCGAAGGCTCTCCGGTCGGGGGAGCCAGGCTCAATCTGGCTCCTGGCGTTCTCCAGGTCGTCGGTTGTTCCCTTGTCGCCCTGGCTAACCGCCAGGCTGTCAAGCCAGTCTCGCAGCTTCGGCACGATCCGGCTGTCGCAGGCTTGGCTTGGCTCTCCTGCCTTGCCCTTGGCGGTCAGCTCGTCAATCTGTTTGCCGACTTCCGCCCGAATGCGGGAGATCTCACCGGCAGTGCGGATGGCCCGGATGCCCTTGGGCAGCCAGATGGCTCGTCTGCGGGGTTTCTCCGGGTTGCTCTGGCCGGCAAGCTCCTCCAGGTAGGCGCGTGGCCTCTGCCACGCCGTCGGGAAGGCTCCCCTGGCCGCGCGCAGATCATCGACGAGAGGCGAATCCTCCGCGAAATACGCGTCGAGCTCCGCCACTCTCGCCAGCAGGGCATCCAGCCGTTTCCGGTCGAACCGCGAGAGGCGGCGGACCCACCGGCGGATCTTCGCGGCATCGACCGATTTCAGGTTGCCGCCATCGTCAAGCTCCATGCCGTCCACGTCGTCCCGGTCGGCGTCCGTCAGGATGTCGTAGGCATTCCACGACCGTTGCTGGGTATCGAGATCCTGCAGGGAGCGGAGCGCATCCGTGGGCGGAGAATCCACCTCCCGCAGCTCGGCAAGCGGCTTGGCCACGCGTTCCAGCCAGCTATCCCAGGCCACGAGGACGTCGTAGTATGGTGCCGGATCGAGCAAGAGGCCGCGGAGATAGTGCTGCACCGAGGGAATGGCGAGGGGCGTTCCCAGGGCCGCCACCACGGCAATTGTCGCCCAGAGCACGGGGTGGCTCTTCTTGGGGCGGAGCCCGGCGAGGCGGGTGGCGATGGCGGCAAGAGAGATATCGTGAGAGGGATTGTCGAGGTCTTGCAGAAGGTCGCACCAGCCCTTCTGCTGCTTGCCGAAGATGGTGGGCTGGTCGCAACAGAGGGCGCGGATGAAGACGCCAATGGCGCGGCAGTCGCGGCGTTGGGCCGGGGCCGCATCCGGGCCAGAGACCTGATCGCGGGCCAGGGGGAAGGCGAGAAGAAGTCGCCCGAAATCGTCGCGCCGGTGCCGGGCAAAGGCGAAGATCTCGCGGTTCAGTTCGCCGGTCGGGAGTAGCAGGTCGCCGTGGGCTTGGCCGGACGCGGCTTGCAGAGCTTGGAGGGCTTGAACAAGCTGGGTGGCGAGGCGGTGGCATTGCTGGGGCGAGAAGGCCTTCTCGCCAAGGAACATGTCGCCGGTGAGATCGCAATGGGGCGAGAGGTAGTGGGCGCGGTGAGGACCCTCCTTGGCCCAATCCTCGACCAGAAGCCAGTTCTCGGCGCCGGGCAGGTTGGACTTGGTCACCCGTCCCTGGGCTTCAAAGACTGCTCGGAACTGCTGGAAAAGGCTCTCGCGCCGCCCCTCGTCGGCAACCAGCCCCGGGGGGAGCTGGAAGTCGATGCGGTCAGACCCGGAACGGTCGGCCGGGCCGATTCTGTGCAGTCGTAGGGCCATGAGTTGCGGGGGGATCCCGGAGGACCGTGGTCAGGAGAGCCTATTCAAGCGGCTTGCAGGGCGTCACGCACTCGATCTGGTTCTCGTGGATGATCAGTTGAAGGGGCTCCCTGTTCTTGCCACGCGCCACGGCACTGGGCCATGCCTTGGTATTCAGCGGCAGCTCCAGCTTGGAGGATCCATCCGGAAGCTCACCGAAGACCAGCAAGTAGTAGGAGCCCCGGGCCTTCCACACCTTCCACTTTTCGTCGGTCCAGTGAAGTGTCTGGGTCTTGGCCATGTTGGCCCCGAATTGGAGGGTCTGGCGACCATCCGTATCGCGGACATTCGGGTTCTCTCGCTGGAGCACGTTGACGCCGACAAGCTCCACCGTGGCGCTCTTCGCGCCCGCAGCCATGGACTCGTCTAGGGAGAGCTGCACAGTGTACTGCCCCATTCGGGTGCAGCCGGAAGCCAGCGCGACGAGGGAGAGGATACCGAGGGCACGGACGGCAATTGAGGTCTGCATGGGGATTCCTCCTTTGGTTTTGGGGGAGGTCTGTCGAAGAAGGGGATCGGGCGCGGCGCGTTAGCCGCCGGTGCCCACAAAGTCGTCGAGCAAGGACTGGATTTCGGCGTTTGCCTCCCAGTCGGGAACGATGAGGCTGCGACTGGCCAGGGTCAGCGCGCTGAGGTCGGCAAGCAGGCGCTGGAACATGATGCCAGCCCTGCCGTTGGAGAAGCCGTCGCGGGGGGGGCGATGGTAGCTTTCCGGGCGGTCGCCAAAGAGGCGTATCAGAACACCGAGGAGCTGTCCCCACTGGTCGATCGGCACGACGGACGCCACCTCCTCCGGGGACACGTCGCCGGCCATGGCAAGGCAACCGGGGCCGAAGCGACCGGCCACTGCGGCGTCCTGGCGCAGCGCAGCCACGATCTGCGGCACCAGCTGACCTTCCTCGAGGGATGCGGCAAAGGTCCGCAAGTCCTGGGCCCGTTCCCGCACGCTCTGCTCCGGGCCACAGAGAAACACGCGAGTGCCAAGCAAACCCAGACTGATCAGGTCGTAGCCGAGATCGGTGACGCTGACGAACTCGTAGTGGGCATCGGGGAAATCCAGGTACTTCTCGGACACCAGATCCTCGATCGCCGCCGACGGAGCCGGACACGTGAAGGAGGTGAAGGGGCACTCCCCCTCGACGCTCGTCGCCGTGTCGAGCGTGGCCCGGAACCAGAGGGGCACGCCGCTCACCTCCAGGCGGAAGCGTAGCAGAGCGTGGTCGGCATGCACGGGCAGTTCGCGAATGGCCAGGTGCCCGTTGACGCGGACGCCACCGGCGGCTTCGGCCTCGGCCTTGTGGAGACGAATCCGGCCGCGACCCGCATGGCGCCCGGTGGCGATGGCCGGGCTGTAGGCTGTATCCACGTTGGCGCCCCGGAGGAAGCCGAAGGGGGTGCCATCCTCACCTTCCACTGCCACGGGCACGCCCCGGTCCACAAGACGAACTGCGGCATTCCAGAGCATGGGGAGGCCGCCTTCGGCGGCAACAGGCAACGCCACGCGGAAACTATCGGGCGAGAGATTCAGGATAGGTTGGCGCAGCGCCTCGATGGTGTTGTGCAAGGTCTCCGCCAAGCCGTGCAGGAGACGCACTTTCAGATGGAACGTCTCCACGGCCCGGCCTGCCGCCCCGCGACTTCCGGCCAGGTAATGCCAGTCGGACAGGGCCAATCGCCGCCACCGCTCCTCGGCGATCGGCAAGGCTCCCAGCTCGGTCGTCCGTTCGCCACCATAGGCGTCGCTAAGCGAGGTACCCTCCAGAAGTTGCAGGTAGCCCCGGAGGTCGCAGGACTCCAGACGCCGAACCAAAACCCCGCCCCCCGCCGGGTTGAGTAGAAGCGGACTGGGCAGTTCGAGGACATCGGCCAGAGTGGTTGTCGTCGCGCCGGTTGGGGCTCCGTCGGTGAGGGGGATCCAGACCGGTTCCGCTCCCTCGACTCTGAGGTAGCGTGTCAGGGTCGTGCCATAGGGGGGAAGCTCGGCGTTGGCCAAGCGCGCCTCGTCCGTCTCCACGGCACAGGGACAGCCCAGAACCACGGAACTGGGGCGCGCCACGTCCGTCAACAAATCCACGACCAAGGGTTCGGACAGCTCCTCCCACCAACCGTGGACCATGGTGTCTGAAAGCAGGCGCTCGCGAAGACGGCGCCAGGAAACGTCGGCCGCGCAGTTCATGAGCAGGGCCGGCAAGCCTTCGGACGCGGCCGGGGGCAGGGCCTGCACCCATACTTCGCACCAGTCGAGCACGCCGCCGGCGCCGTCAAGCAGGCACCCCAGCAGAACCTGACAGTCGATCCCCTCGCGCAACACGGAGAAGGAGGGCGCGCCCTCGTCTCGGTCGGCGAGTACAACTGCCACGCGGACCCCGACCGGGGTTTCCTCGGCCGCAGCAAAGCAGATTGCTCTATATCCTTCAGGAAGCATTGCCGTTCCCTATCTCAGACGTCCCGGCACCCCTTCGGCCAGGCTGATCCCTTCGTGCACCCGACCGTGACAGGATGGGGACGCGGCCATACGCGGCGCATGGAACATCCAGGAGTTGGTGATGGGAATCGCGACCGTGGGCCGTGAACCAGCCCGGAAAAAGAGTATGCATAAAACCACCTTCACGCGGCTTAACGTACCGAAGCACGGTCCCACTTTCAACGTGGCGGTCCTGAAAAACCGGGATTGGTCAGCGGCCCGTCCACCGCCGCTTGCCCGCCCGTCTATCACTCAAGTTCGGCAAGGAGGACCTCTGCGGCGGCATCGGTAGCACCGTGCCGGGCGGCGCTGGCGATGAGGCGCTCGCAGAGGGCCCGACAGGCCTCGTCATCCACGAGGGCGGGGGTTTCGCCAAAGAGACGAACCGCATTCTTGCCGTAGATATTGGCGCAGGCCTCCGGCGAGATGCCGATACCGTGCAGTGTGTGCCGGTCATCGGGCAACATGAAGGCGTCGTCGGGGACCTCGAAGATGTCGTTGGTCTCCAGGAAATGCCGCACCATCCAACCGCGCTGGGGATGGGTGCCATGGGCAGCCATGCCGATATCCGTGCCGTAGAGGATGCGTTCGGACCACTTCTCGAAGAATGCCCGCGCCTGTTCGCGATTGGCAGTGAAGTTGTGGAGCATCTCCACGCCGGGGGCCAGATCCAGGTTCACGCCGGGGTTCTGGGTCAGCAATTCGTCTGCCGCGTCCAGATCCTGGGAGGTGAAGAAGAAGTGGGCCAGGGCGAACTGGATGGCCGGATGTTTGGCAAACACGCGCTTCGCCTCGCCATCGATCTGGACCTTCTGCGGGCACGTCTCGTCGTACCACCAGCCATTGCGGCGAGCCCAGAGCGGCGTGGTGTCCGGGTTCCAGAACTCCGGGGGATCGGCCACGTGCCAGACACAGGCCCAGTCGTTTTCCTCCAGCCAGCGGTACATGGGTTCCAGGATCTCGCTGTCCAGGGCATGCCCGAGAACCTTGCGGTTGTCGGGCTTGCCATTGAGCAACTTCAGGCCGTCGCAGCCCGCCGAGCGTAGCAGATCAAGCTGTTCGGGGAGCGGGTACACGGGGGCCGTCTCCCCCCCCACGATCCCGCTCCAATCCAGCCCACCAAGCACAAACACGCGCTCTGGTTGCCGCCGCTTGAACCACAGCGCGTCCGCCAGCCGGAAGCCGCCATACTGCCCGGCATAGCCGCCGGTGACCGCGATGACAAAGCGGTCCACGCCATTGGCGTCCATCTCGGTCATCATGGCGCCGTACATCTCTTCCAGCGGCTTGACGCTGTCCCAGTCACCGAAATGCGTGTGTGAATCGATCAGCATGGGGGAAACTCCTGGGAGAATGGAATGGGGGAATGGGGGAATGATGGAATGGTGGAACGATGGAATGGTGGAACGATGGAATGATGGAATGGGGCAAACAGCCC
>JABGQJ010000449.1 GCA_018648945.1 Victivallales bacterium | reverse complement strand
TCTCCGGGAAGCTCCCAGGAAGCTCCGCATCAGGGCGGCGGCGGAAATCAAGGGCGGCGGGGTCGATGAAGGCCTGAGCAGGATCAAAGGTCCTGGTCGCCTCGTAGGTCGCGGTCGTTGGCAGGATGCCGCGCAGGGCGGCGGGGGTCTCAACCTTGTTGTGGCCATGGGCGTGGATGGGGAAGGACCGCCCGTGCCAGATGTAGTTGTTCTCGATGCGGCAGTAGCCCTGCATCCAGGGGTTGTCTTCCCAATTGGTCAGGCCGAAGATCCCCTTCAGATGGGGGTAACGCTGGGTCCAGACGAAGTCGCGTTTCCAGAACTTCTTGCCGAGGAGCTTCTCGGCCTTGCCGATCACATCCGCCTTGATGTGAGTGCCGCGGTTCTTCTGATCCAGCGCGCGTTCGTCGGCGAGATACTCCTCCCGGGTCACCTTCTTGTAGGGGCGTTGGAGGGTCCACCAAAGATGCTGGGTCTCCATGAGGACATTGTCGCGAATGTCATTGGCGGGACCGTGGAACTCGAAGCCGCTGCGCCCGCACTTGTAGAGGATGTTGCCAATGGCGCGGAGGCCGGACCCGCCATCATCGGAGCGGGCAGCGGCGACGGGGTATCCCCGCGGGGTCTCCATCAGGTGATGGACGAAGTTGAAGCGGAACTGGTTGTTGACCTTGGTAAGGTCGGCTCCGTTGTAGGCGACATTCCAGTCGCCCATCTCGTAGCCCATGTTGTAGAACTCGTTGTACTCGAGGATGGCGTCGTTGTCGCCGTAGAAGATGCCGCCATTCTGATCATGCAGCAGATTGTTGGCGAAGCGGACCCCTACCCCGCCGATGTAGAGCAGGCCGTAGCCACGCCGACGGCAATGGTGGATGTGGTTGTTGGTGGCGGCGTTGTGTTCGGGGATGAGAGCCAGGCGGTTGGCTCCATGGCCACTCAGGGCGAAGGCCGAGACGAGGTCGTGGAACTCGCAGCCAGTGATGGTGTTGTGCGTGCCGCGCAGACTCATGCCGCGACCGATACCGGTGCGGAACTCGCAGCCGCCGACCACGACATGGTCGCAGCTATCGAGGGTCACGCCCTCCTTGCCAAAGTTCTCGAAGACGAGATCGCGCAGCACGACGTGCTTCAGCCCCTTGCCTGAGAGCAATGCGGGACCGCCCGCGATACGGACCGGAGCATCGTCACTGGGCGTCTGCACGGACCAGAGGTAGAGGCGCTGCTCGCCGTGGTCGTAGTACCATTCGCCGGGCTCGTCGAGATGGCAGAGAGTATTGGCGATGAAGAAGCGGCGTTCCAGGCCCATCTTGGGGTTGCCGACACCGTACCGGGTGGGGCCCAGCAGCTGGAGTGCCTTGTCCTTGCCGTGGACCCGCCCGACGGGCTCGAACTGGTAGTACCAGTCGTTCGACAGGTAGCCGGAGATGGTCATGTCGTGGGACCGGCTAAACTCGGTCTCGAGGGCAGCGTAGTCGAGCGGGGCCTCACCGGGCAGCAAGCCCTCTGCACGAACGGCAAACCGCCCCCCCACGGGTCTGTCGTAGCCGTAGGGGACCGCCTCCCAACCCCAACGGGTGGTGGGGCCCTTCTCGGCCTCCTTGGCCATGTAGGCGTAGCCGCGATTCGGCCAACGGGCTTGCTGGAGGGTGTAGCCTTGCCAGGTAAGCATGGCGTAGGGTTGCCGCTTGTACTCGGTCGGGCTGGCGGTGAAGAAGGCATGCAGTTCCGGGTGCTGGGACAGGGAAGCGATCAGGACATGCTGCCGTGCGACCTCGGGCACGCGCTTCCGCAAGAGGGGGTCGGCGAGAGGCTCAAACAGGGAACTGGGAATCTCGGCTCCGCCGCTGAGAATCGTCTTCCCCGGCACGCCGCGGATGGTAAGTGGGGCCTCCTCCGTGCCAGAGACCTCGGAGCCAATCACCACCGTCTCCAACACCTGGTGCGTGCCTTCGCCCAGCCAGATCGTGGACGCATTGGGCCCTCCCCGCGCCAGCATCAGGGCTCGTCCCAGCGTACGCACGGGGCGCGCTGCCGATCCCGGGGCTTGGTCGAGCCCCTTGACGGACACATGAATCTGACGGCTGGTGCAAGCGGTCATGAGAACGGTTCCGATGACAAGCGCTCGATTCAGCATGGCGGCGAACCTGTGGCTATGGCTGTCGGGGGCTCACGCCTTGGCGATGCAGCCCCGCACGAAGTCGAGGCTCTTGGCCAGCGAGACCGCGCGGTCAGGGCCGGTGATCCCGCACTCATAGGCCATATAGCCGTCAAAGCCGATCTCCTTGAGGACAGTGAACGCAGCGGTGTAATCGATATCACCACTACCGGGTTCCATCCGGGTGTTGTCGGCAAGATGCATGTGCTTCACGTGACTCGCCGCCGACCGCAGGGCCTCTGGCGTGGAGGTCTCCTCGATGTGCATGTGAAAGAAATCCGACATCAAACCGATGCCGGGGTTGCCGACGCGCTCGATGATCTCGACTCCTGCACCCTGACGCTTGAGGAAGTGCTCTTCGTAGCGGTTCAGGGGTTCGAGCATGACCAACGTCCCCGCTGCCGCCGCCACGTTCGCCAGCTCCTTGCAGACCTCGACGAACAGCTCCTTCTCCAGCTCGATGGCGGTCTTGTAGGGAGACAGGTCCGGGATGCGCGGCCCGCCGAAGATGGGGGCCACGACCTGCCCAACCATGCCCATGCTACCACAGAACTTCAGGATGGTGGTGGATTGGTTGATGCTCTCACGGCGTTTCTTGGGGTCGGGATCGAGGAAGTCGAACGTGGGGTTGCCGCAGAAGGACACTGCGGGCACGGGGCTGTCGGCGAAGTCCTCCCGCGCCTGGTCGAGCTTGTCCAGCGCATAGTTCCCGCGGGTGATCTCGATACCATCGACACCGTGATCCGCCGCCCACTTCTGCTTGTCCTGGACGGTCTTGCCGGGGGTGAGGCCCAACTGGAGTGCGATCTTCATGTCATATGTCCTTACTTAGTGAACCACTCGCTGCCGACCACGCGTCCGAGCAGATAGAATTTCTTGTCGGGAAACCAGAGCACGGTCTTGCCATCGACGATGGTGAGACTGGCGTAGAAGGAGTTGCCCCCTGGGCGCGGCGCGAAGAGCTGCATGGGGGCGAACTCAATGGGTTGCTCTGCGGTCGGGTTGAACGTCCCGGCCAGGAGGTACAGAGGGCCTCGGGCCTGGTACTCCGTATCCCCCTCGAAGTCGAATTCGTTGTGGACGAGCGCGAAGTAGGTGCCGCTCGCCGCTTCCGGCCCTTCCCGGTCATAGATCGGGCACGGGGAGCGGGAGTGCAGGTAGGCCGTGCCGCCGTCGCGATCCAACAGCTTCGTCGGCGTGCTCCAGGTCGCGCCGTCATCGCGGCTCTGGGACCAGAACGGGTGCCCCGCGCAGGTACGCATCAGAGCAAACAGGCGACCGTCGGGAAGCTTGACAATGCCCGCCTCCTCGCAGGCGGAGCCGAACTTCTCGTGCTTCACTTCGAGCACATTCTCATTGGAGGAGAGCCAACTGAGAGCGATGTTCTCCACTTCCGGGTTGTCGTCGATGTTGTCGAACTGGAGGAATTCGACCGTGCAGCCGATCCGTTCCTCCGCCGGCAGTTTGCCGTGGCGGGAGACGCCGACCAGATAGCGCCCTCCCCTGCCCAACCGCAGGGGGCGCTGCCAGTTGCACCAACTCGGGGGGATCATGGGGTCTTCGGGATCGCGGCTCATGCGCTGCATGGGCACCAGCTTGGGCGAGGACCAGGTCTCGCCGTCGTTGTCGGAGTAGATGCCGAACATGTTGCCGCAGTGGGGACCACGACTGGTGACCTGTTGGTTCCAGAGGACGTAGATGCGCCCCGACTCACTGACCATGGGTTGCTGCCAACTGGCGCGAAGCTGTGGATTGGTCTGGTTCCTTGACCCCGCGAGCACCTGTGGCTCCGCCCACGTCAGCCCCTTGTCCACGCTCTTCGAGAAGGCGATATGCTGGTCCACATCGCCCTCGACCGTGGCCTGCGTCCAGACGGCAAAGAGCCGCCCATCGGGCTTGTCGAATACCTGGAAGTGGTCGTTGTAGATATCCCCGGTCACCAGATTGTTCTGTTTGGGGGTGAAGACGACATAGTCCGGCTGGTTCACCAGCATGTCGCTGGCGTAGTTCTCGAACTCCGTGCCAAGGAATGAGTCTGTGATCGCTTTCACGTGTGCGGAAGGCGTGTAGCCGGCCAGGTCTGGCATCGTTCTCTCCTACTTGGGGTGGTGCGTGCGGAACTCACGGGCATACTTCGTGATCCTGGTGGGTTTGGTGCGGTCGTGGCGGGGGAGATAGTCCTCGCGCCAGTCCGCATCGGTCTCGTCGTTCTTCCAGGCGCGGACATACTCGATGGAGAAGGTGGAAGGCAAGTCCTCATCCTTGGGCACGCCAAGCCAGCTGAACATGGCTTCCGAGTCGAAGTCCAGCGCCAACGGCGTGTGCCAGTGGGTGTTCTTCAGCGTGCGCACGAGGATACCGTCCACGTAGTAGTTGAGCACTTTGGGCGTCCACTCCAGGCCATATACATGGAAGTCGTCCGCCAGCCGGAACGGAGCGACCCAGGTGCCGCCGGAGTTCCAGTGCTTCTTGCCGTCCTCGGGCGTCTGGAAGACATGGGCGTTCATGCCGTAACGGTGCTCGTACTTCACGGCCTTGCCACCGATCTCGAACACATCGATCTCGTTGCCGTACTGGCCGCCTTTCATGTCCTTCGCCCCGCCCGAGAACCAGAAGGCGCTGGAGGCGGCGGAATCCATGGGCCGGGCCTTGATCTCGAAGTAGCCATAGCGCACATCCGTCTTGGCCTGGACGGCGGCGGACGAGTAGGTGTGGTACTCGGCACCATTGCCCTTGTAGAGGACTTCCCGAGGCAAGGCGTCGTCGCGCTGGAAGGTGAGATGCAGCATGCCATCGCGTACCGCGACATTCTCGGGCAGGAAACGGGAGGGGGCGCGACCATACCAGAAGGGATTGTGATCCCACCACTTGGCGTCGTCCAGTTCATCGCCCTTGAAGTCGTCCCACAGCGGCTCGAACGGCCGCCACCGGCCCCGGTTCTCCTGATCGGAGAGGGGCCGCTTGGTGGTGCGATGTTCGGGAAGCTCCGGGAGCGGGCCCGTGCGGGTCCAGTCGCTGCGGTCTTCCTCGAAGCCCCACTTGGCGAAGAGGTAGTCCTTCACGCTCTGGATCTGCTCGTGCACGAGGAAGGAGTGATTGAAGACGAGGATCTCGGCCACATCTCCGATCAACTCCTCGCCGGGCTTGGTCATGTTCGCGCCGATGCGGAGGCGCCCCCGGTGGGTGTTGCCCGCACTCAGGCATTGCCGGATGCGGACGACCTGCGCCGCGCCCTTGGTGCCCGTGTCGACAAAGAAGGACGGTCCTTTGGTGTCGTTGTCCGTCTTACCGTCCCAGCAGGAGAGAAGGCGCTGCCACTTGCGCTTGCTCGCCTGTTCCTCCGTGCGGCGGAAAACGGCAAAGGCAGTGACCCCGCCGGGCTCGTCTGCGAGCTCTGCCACCTCCAGCCAAGTCTCGCCGCCGAACCGCAGGACGGGAAGGCCATTGAGCCCTCCCGCCACCGGCTTCGGCCCCGGCCCGGCCACCAGCCGCGCATCATTCCCCTGCCCCGACAGATCGCGCCAGAGCACCACGGTCCCATCCCTCGCCTCCAGCGACTTCGCCTGGCTCGCGTCCAAATGCAGGATGAGACCTTCGGGCAAGCCAGTCTTCGGAGATCGCGGGGTGTGCGTGCAGGAGGTCAAGCCCATGAGGAGGACTCCAATCAACAACAGAGCCTGGGGGACGCGCATGATCGTCTCACTGGTTGGGATCCCGAACGCGAAGCGAATCTACCGCCTCCGGTCCAGCATTCCAGGAACAGCCGCCACCCCGAGGGCGCACTGGCTACGCGGATCCTATCGGGGCGCCAGAGCTCAGCCGCTCTCCGCCGCGGACCAGCCGATCCCGACACCTTTCGCCCCCGAGCGCCTCCGGAAGCCGCCCGACGCCCGGAAGACACACGATGCGGGGAGACGTGGGGACTTGGTGTGCCGAAACTTCAGGAGAAGACCTGAAAATCAGAAGATGCACTGTCCCCAGGCCTCCGGCCTCCAGCACCACGAACCCTCACCCGACCCCTTGCCTCCACGTCCGGTCCGCCCTACCTTCCTCCCGTCGCCGGGAAGCAATTTCCTATTCGTACCCCGGATACTACGCCCTGAACCGCCTCATGGTCTCGCCGTATGTCGGGATCGTGTATCGGTCATCCGGTGACGGGGCAAGCAGTCGAGAGGTCGGTGACCGTGAACGGGAGTGGTAGAATGTCGAAAGAACAGGACGAGAAACCTGTAATCGGGATGCTCTGCTGGGACGGGACGGGCATCAA
>JABGQJ010000448.1 GCA_018648945.1 Victivallales bacterium | reverse complement strand
CTGGAGAACGTCACGCTGCCGTTCTCCCGCCAGATTCGCGGCCTGGGGAATCCGGTGGGACAGTTGTGGTATGACTGCGTCATTGCTGCCCGGACATTCCCCAGTCTACGCATTCATGATCTGGCCTTCGAGAAGGAGTTCGGCAAAGAGCGGGTGCTGATTGCACCCGACCTCATCCATGACTGCGTCGAGGGACGTTTCGGAGTCAGCAACCTACTCGCCAACTACTTCACCAGCGACGGCTTGTGCCTCGAGCGCACGCCTGCCTACCATGCCATGACTACCAGGCTCCTGAAACGCCCGTTCGATGTGCTGAAGGGCTATGCCGATCCCCAGGGCTACATCCCCTTGGACTCGAACTGGGGCCCCTTTGCCCACACCGATCTGCTCAGCGCCGGCACCACCAAGCGGGTGTACGATATCCTGCCCCGGCTCACCTATCCCAACGGCCACTGGATCACCCTCGGCGATGCCCAGTACCTTAGGGGCGACTTCCAGCCGCCGTCGGAATCCGAGCACCATCCCGGGTGGGGGCTCTCCATTCTGCGTCGGGGGACGGGCGACGCGAAGCTGGCAGCGCTCCTGTCGACAGGCAGCAGCGTGGATGGGCATACGCACGTGGACCACCTGAACCTCGCGTTCTTCGCCCGGGGACACGAGCAGGTCACGGACATCGGTTACGCGGTCAGCGGAGACAAGATTCAGAACACGTGGTGGCGCGGATCGGCTGCCTCTCACAACACGGTCATCGTCGATGGCCGCAACCAGACCCGCTCTCACCGGGGACAGCTCGTGGCGTGGGCCGACACCCCGCATGTCACCCTCGCGCAGCACCGTGATCCAGGACCCTACCCACACCTCAAGGACTACCGGCGGACGATTGTCCTGGTCGGCGACGGCGGGGCCCACCACCCGGGCTACCTCCTTGATGTGTTCCACGTGGTAGGCGGTCGCATGCACGACTACTTGCTCCACGCCCAGGCCCCATCCGACGAATCACCGGAGGCGGAATTCAGCACCGCCGGCCTCGACATCACACCACTGGATGGCCCCCGCAAAGCCCTCGAGCTGACTCCGGATGCCCGCGCGGGAGAGGGCTACGAGCATATCCGAATCACGGCCTCAGGGAGCACGGCTGGAGCCTATGAAGCACGCTGGCAGACGCAGAGCGATCCCCGAAGCGTGCTGCGCTGCATTCGCCTACCCATGGAGGAGGAGCAGGTCTTCGTGGGGCGGGCGCCGGGGTACCGACATGACAAGGCGGGAATCCACAACAGCACCCGTGAGCTCACCAAACTCATCTGTCGGCGCGAAACTGCTGGCGATCTCGCCTCCGCATTCGTCAGTGTCATCGAAGCACACGGAGATGTCCCTGCCATCCGCAAGGCCCGGCGCCTGGAAGTGATCGGCAATGCGGGCAATCACCCAGTAGCCGTCGCGATCGAGACCGCGCGAGGGGTAGACGTCATCCTCGTTGCCCGGGCTCCCGGTCGCATGACCGTGCCTGCGTGGCAGATCGAGACCGACGCACGAATTGCTGTTGTCTCCCTCAGTCCGACCGGGCACCCGCTCGCCATGACGATGGTCGAGGGGACCTCCTTGCGTGCTGGCAAGCGTCGCATCTCGTGCGAACAGGCCGCGGTCTCAGGGCATGTGCTTGGTCACCCTGACGGGTTGGCAACCACGCCCTTCCGTGAAGCGAACGCCAGGATTCTGACGGACATCCCTGCGAAACACCTTCGCGTGGGGCAACGCCTGTACGTGGACCACGGGGGTCATGGCCACAGCACCTACACGGTGACGGAGGTCAAGGCGGTTGGCCCGGATCGCTCCCAACTGACCCTGGACCGCCCATGCCGTGAACGGATCGGGCAGCTTGCGCGCATGACAGACCAGGGCCGAGTGCTGGTGCCTGACACTGGACTCCCACCACCCAGCCCCGGCACGGACATCTGCCGGCGTTTCGCCGGGATGTGGATCCGCACGGCGGGCCAGTGGTACCGTCTGCGCGGGGATATCACCGATGCGTATAGGCTGGAAGCCCCGGTCGGCGGCACCAAAGCCGTGCCTGGACAGCCATACGTCGTCACCCGACTGGGCCCTGGTGACACGATCCGCATCCCCAGTGTCGTCCACCTGAGGTCCCCAGACCCGGAGTAGCTTCCGTGGCGAACTGACGGAGAGGACCAGAGCCAACTAACGGGCTGGCTCGCCCCCTGTGCCCACCGCCAGTTCGTCGATTTGCTGGAGCGTGAACCGGACGCTGAGGATGTAGGGCTGCTCGCCCTCGACCCAGTGTCCGTAGGTAGTTGCGATGAACGTCCCGTCCGGCAGGATTTCGAAGCCGGGGTAGCAACAGTCCCAGCCGTGTTTGTTGTCCTTGAGCCGGATCCGGTACTGGCCCTCACGCCCGTTCGCGATGTCGGCGTAGGTCCCGACCCACGCGACCCAGTCGCCCTGGGTCGGGGATTCGAGCGTCGTGTCGCGGAACGTCGCGACGAGACGCCCGTCCCGAGCGTACTTGAGCGTGTGCCGGTCACCAGTCAACGCGCCGGGGAGCTCACGCGGTTCCGTCCAGGTCTTGCCCTCGTCGCGGCTGAACATGACGTGCGAATTCCGCACTCGTTTGTTCTCACGCATGATGACGGCGATTTCGTTGCCGTCCGGGCTGCGGACCATTCCCGGTTCGCAAAGGTGCACGTCGTCGCGCTGGAACAGCGTGTCCGGATCGCTCCAGGTCAGCCCGCCATCCTCGGAGAAGGTGACGAGAAACGTCATGGTCTCGGTCCTCTCACCGCCTTCGCGGAAGAACCGGGCGTCATCGTGGAACATGGCCATGTAATGCCCGGGCGTCTTCAGCGCGATGACATCGCCCATGCAGACGATGCCGCCCCAGTCCCCGAGGGGCTCGAGTTCGCTCCAGATCGCTCCGTCGTCCTCGGACACAGCCATGCGGCAGGGGTAGAGCCCGGAGAACATGATGAGCCGTTTCTTGCCGGACGCGTCGATCACCCGCCGCATGACCGGCACTTCCTTGCTGGTCTCCCAACTGGGCGGCGTTGGCAGCCGCTCTGACCAGGTCAGACCCGCGTCCGTGCTGCGCTTCATCACGATCGCACCCCGCCCGTGCCCCTTTGGGTAGACCGCGAGCATGGTCTTGCCATCTTCGAGCAGCACGGTGGTGACGTGCCCTAGGTACTGGCCCTCTTCGCGGTCGACGATCACTTGCCGCTCGGTCTGTGCGTCCAGATCAATGAGCGGAATCGAGTAGCCTGGGGACGGTTGGTGGGTGGTGCCTGTTTGCTCTGTCACTGTGATGTTCTCCCGCTGGGGGGTGATGTTGGCCCGACGGGGGTCACCGTAGCCCAAGTCATCGGCCATGGCCAGGATGAGTTTGATTCTGCCACTGCGGGGAGGCGGCCAGGACCATGCCGCCTCTTGCGCTTGCCCCCCTGCTCAGCTACTCTTGCCTTCGGGCTGGCGACGTGCCATGACCTTAGGACCAAGCCGGATGCCGTCAAGCAAAGGACGACCGATGAGAGCTTTTCTAGTCAGTGCATTCGGTTTACTCTCGACGCTGGCGGGAGCGGAGTGGCAGGTCGCAGCACAGCCGGACTTGGCAGAGCAGATTCAGGCGGCCAAGGCGATCGCGACCGAGAATCTGTACGAACCCATCCGCGCGACCCGGCGCGACGCGGTCCTGCGCTGTCCGAATCCGGACGGCAAGACGTGGGACGTCATCGTGCACTACTCGCCACGATACGGCGGGCCGCACAGCTTCCGGATCTGCGACATGAGCACGGGCGAGGTCACCTCGATCGAGACGCCCCGGTACCACAACATGCATATCCCGAAGAGCGTGGTGGCGCCTGACGGCAAGCTCTACATCTCCATCCTCGGCAAGCCGCACCAAAAGGTGGAGATATGCGTCTACGATCCCGCGACGAACAAACTGCACCTGAACGCGTTCGACATGCCCGACGACATGCGCGGCGAAACGCATCCGCTCGTCCTCGGCTGGGACGGCCTGCTCTACGCCATGGGCGCGCACGCGGACAAATCCGTCACCGCGTGCCAGGTCAACTGGAAGACGGGCGCGGTGACGCCCTACGGGCCCATGGGCCCCAGCCACAAGCCGAACGGGAGCTGGGGCTACTACGGCGGCGTTGACGACCGGTACATCTACATCGCCAGCGGCAAGATCCCCTGGTACTTGGTCGCCTACGACCGCGAAACAGGCAAATCCGAGGTGCTTCTGGAGACAGTACCCCCGGGCGGCATGATCCGCGTGAAGCGACAACGTTACGGTTGCACTGCGGTCGCCTCGAAGGTGACAGGCAGCGACGGCGCGCGCACCGAGTATTGGCTATACCAGGGCCGAGCGATTCCGAGGACCGGACCGCAGGAGAAGCCGCCATGGCCGGAGCCGGCGGACGGCGGTGTGGTGCAAGTGCCGATGCCGCCACGACCGGATGTGTCGCTGGCCCGGGCCGAAGCGGGGCCGGACGGCAAGGCCCAGTGTTGGGTGCGCACGCAACAGGCCAAAGAGGCGGCGGCCAAGCTCCCCGAGGACGCGACCCTCGAAGAGCAGGGCTGGCAGGTTTTCAAGTATGAGGTCCCTGTGTTCCCGCAAGCGCTATACCGGTTGCGCGAGCTGCCGGACGGCCGCCTCTTCGGCACGGGTGGCTCGTACCTGGGCCACTTCATTTACGACCCGACGACCGGCACGTCCCAGCACCCGGGTCCACTGCACTTGAGTCACTACTCGACTGCCTTTTCCGGCGGCAAGATCTACATGAGTGGCTACCCGAGCTCGCCTCTGTTCGTGTGGAAGCCGGACCAGCCGTGGACGGCCAATACGCCACTGCCGGGCGGGCGTAGGCTCGCGGAAGACGACGCGCGCAGCAACCCGCGACAGGTGGCGATCCTTGGTCGGAAGGAACTGGCTGGCACCCACAAGATGTACGCCGCAGTCACGGGCAGCGACGGCAAGGTCGTCTTCGGCGGCAAGTGGGTCCGCGACGGCGCCGCCGGCGGCCTGGCCTGGTATGATCCGGCGACAGGCAAAACAGCGGGTGTGTGGAAGCCGTTCAGCAACTACCAGATCACGCACCTGACGACCATCCACAAAAAGCGCACGGTCGTGGTCAGTACCCGCAGCGTGCGCGATCCGCTGCTCGGCAAACCCACGCCGGAGCACGGGCGTCTGTTCCTGTTCGACCCGGTGAAGGGCAAGATTACCGGTCACATTGACCCCGTACCGGGCGCGAACGGCGCCGGCCCGGTCGTTGGTGTCGGCGGCGGGCGCGTGATCGGCTGGACCGTGGATCCAGAGGACAAGAACGCGAGCATTCTCTACGGCTATGATGCGGATGCCGGCCACATTGCGTGGCGCAAGCCGCTGCCGTTTGGCTTGCCCGTCCGTATTGGGAGCAACCAGAAAGAGTGCTTCGACTTCCGACTCGGCCCGGACGGCAAGGTGTGGACATACATGCGCGGCAGCGTCCTGGTCACTATTGACCCAGTGACCGCCCGAGTCGACGTGCTTGGCCGGGTCAGTCAGGGCAGCCGAATCGCGTTTTCGGGCGGCAAGGTGTACGTGGCAGGCACGCCAGCGATCCGGCGACTGAGGGGCGTGACCATCGTCCAGTCCTCTGCGGGAAGACACTGAGAACGTGGCAAGATGAAGCGCAGCCTGACCGGCCTGCCAGCGAGCGGGGCCAGGCTTTCCGTGCCGCGCCAGGCAATGCCCACCCGAGTCTTGTCCTCTGTTACCGGAACGCAGTTGCCGGGCTGGGTTCAGTCTTGCAGTTCCATTCCCAGTGGCGACCAGCTTCGTCGGGTTCCAGACAGATGAGGTAGTCCTTGTGGCGGTAGCGTTCGACGACGAGGTCGCCGGAGTCGCGGAGCTTGGCGAAGCCGCGCTTGGGATAGGGGGTCTCCAGATCCACCAGAGCCACGGAGCCAACAGGTAGTCACCTTTGACGAGGGCGTGCGTTGGGGCGCTCTCTGCAGGCGCTACGCGGGCGCGCCCAAGCTAGGAAGCGCCTTCTAGGGCTGAACCCGCGCGCCAGCAGTGCGGGCGTTGCTAGCAATGCTATAGTCGCAGCATGACTACCACCTTGACTATCCGGAATCTCGACGAGTCCGTGAAGCAGAAGCTCCGGGTCCAGGCGGCGACGCATGGACGCTCCATGGCGGCGGAGGCGCGTGAGATCCTGGCACGGGCAGTGGCAGCCAAAGCGCCAGCTAGCGGCGCATCTGCGGAACCGCATGTGGCGGGGAAGTTCGATCACCTGCGCGGCATATGGAAGGGGCGCTTGAGCACTGACGAGACGATGCTGATTACGCGCGGGGAGTAGCTCCGAATGCCGGTCCTGGTGGACACCAACGTGTTGCCTCTGATCACTCGCCAGAAGACGCCTGG
>JABGQJ010000447.1 GCA_018648945.1 Victivallales bacterium | reverse complement strand
GGCTTCGCGCCCGCTGCGCTGCTCTCGTTTGAGCAGCAATTCCCGCCGCCAGTCTTCAGCACTGATCTGGAGGATCTGCATCCCCCGATTCTCCGCCAGACCGCGCCAGAGGTCGGCGATGGGGCCACCGCCCTCCAACACCAGCACGGTGACCTCATGCTCCGCCAGGATCGCCCGGGCGGCCCGGCGCAGGACCGTGCGATTGGGCGCGTGCTGCGAGCGATAGCGATGGAGCTCGCCCTGCCCGTCAAACCAGGCAAGGCCAAACCGAAGACCAACATCCACCGCTAGGAGTCCGGGCATGGGAGCTACTCGAAGGTGTCCACGAGTGACGACACGCGCAGTTGCTCGCGCACCTGCGCCAGGGCCAACGGCGCCCATGGGGTGATCGTGATGGTCCGGGACTCACGCCCGGCCAGGGCCAGGAAGTTGTCGCCAAACCATGCATCGGCTTCACTGAGTTCCAAGCGCACATAGAGCGCGGGGTGGGTGGCGGTCACCGTCGCCTCAAATCGATTCTCGCCCACGTCACGCACCTCAACCGCCAGGCCCGGATCGCGCAATTCCAGATGCTTGGGGCGGGCAAAGGTCTGGTAGTTGGCCGAGACCAGCTCATCCCCCTGGAACAGCCGCACCCAGAAGACCAGGTCGCGCTCACCGTGCGTGGCAACAGCGGCCGCGCAATCCACCACGCCCACTTCCCGGTCGCTCTGCCCGGCAAGATCGGCGGCGAACATGCCCGCATCCAATTCATCGCCCGCCAGATCCGTAAGATGCCAGTCACAGCGCAAAGCCGCCGACTCGCGCAGGTGGCTGGACGCATGCACGGCCATGCTGTGGGTCGCCGGGTCCTCCACCATGGAGACGAGCAGGGGCGAGAAGAATCGCTTGGCGAAATACTGCAGGGCCTTCCAGCGCCCGAACACGTCGATGCTGGACCAACTGGCGGCAGGCCAGATATCGTTGATCTGCCAGTAGATGACCCCCATCATGCGGGGCTGGATGCGGCGGGCATGCTCGCAGGCGTAGCGGATGCACTCGGCCTGGGTGACCTGGGTCATCCACAGCGTGTTGTCCAGGCCATGGGGCATCTTGAACCAGTCCAGCAGGTAGGCGAAGATCTTGCGGTTGCCGTTGTCGCTGCGCTGGTGGTAGTCCATGATGTAGCTGGTGAGATTGCGGTCCTCGGGCGCGCAGAACGCCGCGACCGTACGCGGCTCGGGGAAACTCTGGAAACCGAACTCGCTCATGAAGCGATGGTTCCACTGCCGCTGGTATTCGAAGGGCTTGCCGCCGAACCAGACGTCCCAGCAATGGGCGTCGCCGCAACTGGGATCGTTGAAGTTCCGGCGGTCGCCATGGGGCGTGTGGGGACTCCCCGGCCAGTAGGGGCGATCCGGGTCCAGTTCCTTCACTACGCGCGGCAGGAGATCCTCGAAGAGATCCTTGTAGTCCTCCCAGCTCATCTGGTGGTCGTTCCAGTCGTCCCCGACAAGTCCCTGCTCCAGTTCGTTGTTGCCGCACCAGAACGCCAGGGACGGATGACTGCGCAGACGCCGGACGTTGTCCCGCGCCTCGGCTTCCACATTGGCCAGGAACTCCTCGTCGAAGGCAGGATAGGTGCTGCAGGCAAACACAAAGTCCTGCCAGACCAGCAACCCCTGTTCGTCGCAGACATCGAAGAAATCGTCCTGCTCGTAGAAACCGCCACCCCAGGCGCGGATCATGTTCATGTTCGCGTCGGCAGCGGCCCCCAGCAAGCGCTCGTAGTCGCTGCGGGTGATGCGGGGGATGAGGACATCGGCCGGCACCCAGTTGGCACCCTTGGCGAAGAACGGAACGCCATTGACCACGAACTGGAACGTCTCGCCCCACTCGTCCTTGTGCCGGTCCAGCTCCAGCGTGCGCAGACCGATCCGCTGCCGCCAGGAATCGAGCACCCGCCCATCGGCCACGAGTTCCACGGTCAGATCGTAGAGGTGCTGCTCGCCGAGGCCGTTCGGCCACCACAGCTGGGGTTTGTCAATACTGAGTACGTCCTCCGCATAGTCGCCCCGGAACTCGGCATCGTTGGCAATGACCTCGCCATCCTCGAAATGGATCCGGCAACGCATGCTCAGCCCAGATCCGGAGAAGTGCTTGGCGGTACCGCAGACCCGTAGGTCCACCGCCCCCTCGCGGTGCTCCTGGCGCACAAGCACATCCGTCAGGCGAGCCTTCCCGACACCAAGCAGACGAATATCCCGCCACACCCCGCAGGTAGGGGCCATCAGGCCCCAGTCCCAGCCATAGCTGCACGGCATCTTGCGGATCCAGCTCTTCCCGGTGTAGCGGGGGTCGTAGCTGTTCCAGCACGGCAGCCGGAAGTCGGCGTTACGCTCGCCAATGTAGGGGATGGTGGAGTGGAAGTAGATGCTGATGTCGTTCGTACCTTCCACCAGGACCTTCTTGGCATCCGCCTCCCAGGTACGGAACATGTTGTCCGCATGCAAGACCTCGTGACCGTTGATGCGCACCGTCGCAAGAGTATCGAGCCCTTGGCACTCGAGCAGGATCTTCTGGCACGCCAGGAAATCGGCATCGACCTCGAACTCCCGTCGGTATACCCAGTCCTTCTCGGCCACCCACTGCTGGCTGGCCTCGTTGTCGCGCCAGTTCATGTCCTCCAGCAGCCCCGCCGCCAGCAGATCTTGGTGGACCGTGCCAGGCACGACGGCGGAGAGGACATCGTCGGAATTGGCTTGGTGCACGCGCCACGTGCCGTTCAGATCGAGAATATGCATGGGAGGGCCTCAGATATGGGATCAGTGATGGTGTGGTCCGGCAACGGGCCGTCTACCTGTTCTGACCCTGGGGGCCAGGCAAGGTGCCTAGCGTTCGCAGAGATAGCTAGTCAGGAAGCCGTCGGTGCTCTTGTCGAGAATGGTGAAACCGCAGCGGGTCAGCATTCCCTCCAGCACCCAGTCGAGGGTCGAGAACTCGGCGCGGATGTGGCGCGCGGTGGCGACGGCCATCTTCTCGCCGCCCTTGCGTGCCAATTCACCGACGAACTGCTCGAAGAACCCATCGTAGTCAGCAACGTCTCCGGGGAAGACGACGTCCCGAAGGAAGAGCCTGCCGCCTGGCCGCAGATGGGTGACCAGTCCCTGCAAGGCCCGGTATTTCCAGAAATCCGGCAGGTGATGGAAGGCAAGTTGCGAGACGATCGCGGACACCGGCTCGGGAGGCCGGAACCCCGACAGGAAGCCACCGCTCACGAACTCCACATTCTTCACGTCCCGTTCCGTGGCCTTCCGTTTGGCCAGAGCCAGCATGGCGGGCGAGATATCCGCGCCCCACACATACCGACAGCGCAAGGCCAGCGCCAGCGCGCACTCGCCGGTGCCCACGCCAATCTCCCACACCGCGTCCTCGCCAGTCAGCGCCAGCGCCTTGGCCACGCGGTCGGCCTCGGCGGAAACATCGCGAACACAGGCCATGCGCCGATCATAGGACTCCGCCTCACGGGTGTCCTCGTAATCGGTGCCCACCTGAACCTGTTCATCGTATTGCCAAGGGTGCATGCCAGTCGATCCTGTTCAGTCAGCGCAGATACATGCCGCCATTCACGTCGATGGTGGCGCCCGTGATATAGCGGCCCCCTTCGCCACACAGGTAGGAGACGGCAAGCCCCACATCCCGGCAGTTGCCTAGACCAAGGGGCACGCCCGACGCCAGCCTGGCCACCTCTTCCTCACCGTGCGTCTGGAAAAGCAACTCAGTCTCGATGATGCCGGGCGCCACGCAGTTCGCGGTGATCCCGAGCGGCGCACCGGTCCGGGCCAGTGTCTTGGTGAAGCCGAACATGCCGCTCTTGGTCGCCGCGTAGTGGGTATGGCCATAGAGAGCGCCGCGATGCCCGACAATACTGCTGATGTTCACAATGGCCCCGCCGCCTTGCTCCCGCATGATCTCCATGGCCTGCTTGGCACAGAGAAAGCAGCTGGTCAGATTGGTCTTGATGATGAAATCCCAATCCTCCAGCTCGGACTCGAAGATGTCCTGAGCCCGGGTCGTGCCGGCGTTGTTGACCAGGATATCCACCCGGCCGAACGCCTCCTTGGCGGCAACGAACAGCCGAGCCACGTCGTCCTTGTCGCCCACGTCCGCCTGTACGGCCAAGGCTTGAACCCCCAGGGCTTCCAGCTCAGCACAGACCTCTTCGGCACAGGCCACGGCCGAGCGGTAGTTGACCACCACGTTGACCCCCTGTTCGGCCAGCACCAGAGCAATGCCCTTGCCCAGCCCACGAGAGGCCCCCGTCACCACCGCCGTCTTTCCTGACAATCCGCACATGCTCTCGCCCTCGGTCACGCTATGGTCGTCCATCTTGATTCCCAGCCATGCGCTGGGTAGAGTTGTCGGTCCCTAGTGTAGCAGACCCGAAAGGGAATTCCCGCCCCCATGCGCCACCTTCTCACCATTCTTCTCCTCGTCGCCTCGCCCCTGGTGGCGGACGGCCCCATCCCGCAGCCCACCCGGGCCGATTGGCTGGTCTTCGCATCCTCGGACTGCGAGGAGTGCCAGTGGCTGAAGAACGAGTGCCTGCCCGCCCTCCAACTGCGGCTCAAGACCCCGCTGCCCCGCGCCCTTCTCTTCGATCTCGACGCGGATGCCAACTACGAGACGCTGGTCGCGGTGGAAGACGCCCTCAAGACCACAGGCGAAGGCGTTCCCATCCTGCTGGCGGGCCCCCGATTGCTCTACGGCAAGGAGACCATCGCCGCCTGGGCCAGTGCCCTGAAGGTGGCGGATCTCGCGGGGAAACTGGACCCGAAGATCCTGCCCCAGCTCACCAAGGGAACCCCCAGCCTCTACGCTGGGGGAGACACAGGAGAGAAATCGGCTCCTCCCTCCCCTCCGCAGGCCCCCACTGAACCAGACCCCGAGAGCGCCCGCATCCTCTACTTCCGCACCCCCGGCTGCCCGTCCTGCGCCCTGACTGGGAAGCGGCTCGACTACCTCGCCGACCAGTTCCCGGACGTGCCGGTGCGGCGAATCACAATCGATTCGGCTACTGCGAAATACCTGCAGTACGCCGTCGCCAAGCACCTGGGCCTCGTCCCTGGCAAGCGCCTGGTTACGCCCATGGTGGTCTCCGGCACGGCGGCAGTCCACGGCAAAGCGATCAGCAATGCCAGCCTGACCACGCTACTGGACGAGGCACCAGCCACGCCGTTCTGGCAGGAGTGGGACGAGGCGGCGGCCACCAGCGGGGCGAAGGCGGAACTCAACACGCTCACGAAGCGCCTTACCCTCCCCGCGATTCTCCTTGGTGGCCTGATCGATGGAATCAACCCCTGCGCCTTCGCCGTCATCACCTTCCTGGTCAGCTACCTCTCCCTGTCCCGAGGTGGTGGCCGCCGAACGGCTCTCATTTTCGGGTTGCTCTTCACCCTCGGCGTCTTCCTCTGCTACTTCCTGATCGGGATCGGCCTCAGCGAACTGATCGAGGTGGTGCAGGGCCATCGCGGCATCATCCGGGCCGTCTACGGCACGACCGGCGGGCTCTGCCTGGTGTTCGGCGTGCTCGCGGTCTGGGACACCTGCCGGGCCCGCCAAGGCGAAGCGATGCGATTCGGCATGCCCAAGTCCCTGCACCACGCCGCCCATGCCCTGATCCGCCGCCAGGTTGGCCGCGGCGCCCTCGGCCTCGGCACGGTTCTACTCGGCATGATGGTCAGCGCCCTGGAGCTGGTCTGCACGGGCCAGATCTACCTCCCGGCCCTCGTCCTGATGAACGAATCCGGCCGCAATGCCCGCTCCCTGGCCCTGCTTGTCGCCTACAATCTCGCCTTCGTGGCACCCCTGATCCTCGTCGTCATCCTCGGGGCCTACGGGGTCGGCTCCAAACAGCTTGCCGGTTGGGGACGCCGCCACGCGGCCCTCACCCGGGCGCTCACCGCCGTGCTCTTCCTCGCCCTCGCGGCCCTGTTGCTTGCCCTCGCCTGGCGCGGCTAGCCTACTGCGACTGCGCCGCAAGCGGCGCGATCCGGCAGTCCAGCTGCCGACTGTCATCCTTCCTGAGCGGACCCCCGAAGTCCACCTCCAACAACCGCATGGTCTGGCCGTGGAGGCGAGTGGGGGGGCCAAAGGAGATTGTCACCGGGCGGGGGAACGCAAGCTCGACCCCAACCCCCTCGGCGTTGCGGACCTGCACGGCGGAGACCTCCTTGACGCGGTCGCCGACCGCGCCCGTATCCTGCCACGCCTTGTCTACCCGGCAGCAAACCGTCAGCCCCGTCTTGTCCAGGAATGGGAACTGCTCCACCAGCCGTTTCGGGGCAAACCCAGCCTCCGTGCTAAGCGTCACCCGCAGTCGGATCGCTTCCTCGGCGAACTCGATCTCGCGCCGCACCGATACGTCGTGGTCGAAGAGCTGCAAATCCTGCTGCA
>JABGQJ010000446.1 GCA_018648945.1 Victivallales bacterium | reverse complement strand
ATGTTCGCATAGCGTACCCAGTCTGCTGCTTCCTTGATGGCCTTTGCCACATCGCCGTGCAGGAAGCCGCTTTCCAGGTTGATCACGCAGCTGGGCTCGGCCCCGATGGTGCGGACCCAGGCCATGAACTCATCGAAGTCCAGTTGCTCCGGGCCGTCCTCGTAGGGGAAGTCCTTGGTGTTGTCGAGGCGATTGGTCTGCCAGTGGTAGTTGTCGGCCACCTCGCCGCCGGGGAAACGGATGAGGGTGCAGCCCATGTCCTTGAGATGGGTCGCGATCTTGCCGTCGGCCCGGGCCTTGTCGTCGGTGATCCAGAACAGGCTGTTGACGCCGAAGAACAGGGGGTTGACGGTGGCACCCAGTACGCTCGGGTCAACCGTGATGCGGGCAGCGAAGAAGGTGGCGAGATCCTCTTTGGTGCCGGGGCGGAGCGTGGGATTGCGGAACCATGTGTTGCCGGTCGATTCAGCGCCCTTCTTGCCCCGCCCCGCGCCGAAGAGCTGATAGCGGATCTGGTCGAGCCTGGCGGAGTAGAAGACGGCCGACACGGTGTGCCACTTGCCATCGGCTGGCGCGCTCTCCTCGGCAACGGTGTTCCAGTCCATGCCGGCGATGCGCAGGGAGGGTGCCAGGCCCTTTCCTTGGGCGCGGACCTCGATGCTGGCGTGGTAGATGGTGTCAGCCTTGAGCTTCGGCGTTTGGTCAAGATGGATGTTGTCGCCATTGGCATCGGGGGTGAAGCGCAGGGCGCCGTCAGCCCCCTCAAAGGCATCGTTGCTGCCCATGGGTGTCCAGCCGGTGAGATCGGCTGCGAAGCCCGGATTTGCCAGCAGATTGGTGGGTTGGGCCAGGACGGATGCGCCAGCAAGAAGACAGGTGGCGAGGGAGAGGAGGAGGCGGAGCATGGTGGATCTCCTGTGCTGGCTATTCGAGGATGCCGGGCTCTCGGTAAACGGTGTCCCGCCCCTGGAAATTGCGTAGATGCCAGGTGCCGTCGGCTTGGGCGGTGGCGTAGTTGGGGTAGAGCGGGATCTTGCGCAAGGCGGGGGTGTCGAGCACATAGCGGGGCACGGCCATGCCGCTGATCCAGCCTTGCAGGCCGTGCCAGATCGCCTGCCCCGCTGCCAGGCTGGGGCGGAAGTGGGCGCAGCCGGCCACTGATTCGCAATGGAAAAGGTAGTAGGGTTGGACACCCGCGTGGTAGAGCCCCAGGCAGAGCGCGCGCATGGTCGCCAGACTGTCGTTCACGCCCTTGAGGAGGACGGTCTGCGAGCCCAAGGCGACACCGGCGTGGCGGAGTTCCCCCGCTGCCGCCACGGCTTCTTCGGTGAGCTCGTCAGGGTGGTTGATGTGGCAGTTCATGTACATGACATCGTGCCGGACCAGCAGCTTGCAGAAGGCGGGGGTGATTCGTTGGGGCAGGGCGGTGAGGACGCGCGTATGGATGCGCACCACCCGCACACTCGGAATCTCGCGAAGTCGGGTGAGGAAGAAGTCGAGGCGTTCGTCTGGCAGGATCAGAGGGTCGCCGCCGGAGAGGATGACATCGTGGATCTCGGGATGTTGGCGCAGGTAAGCGAAGGCGGCCTCGAAGCGGCTGTCGTCTTGGTCGGCGGGCTGTCCGACGAGACGCTTGCGGAAGCAAAACCGGCAGTAGGCGGCGCATTCCTGGGTGCACATGAGCAGCGCGCGGTCGGGATAGGCGTGGATGAGTGCATCCGTGACTCGGCAGGGCTCTTCGGCGACGGAATCCTCGCGCTCCTCGGGTCGGCGCCCCTTCTCGCGCGCATCGGGCAGGAACTGACGGGCGATGGGGCCGTTGGGGTCGTCGTCGATCAGCTTGGCCAAGTGCGCGGTGATGCGGACTGGGTGATCGACATCGGCATCGTGGAGTTGCTCGCGCCAGTGGCTCACAGGGCTGCCTCCGGCGCGCTGTGGGTTGCCGCCAACTGCCCGCAAGCGGCGGCGATATCGCTCCCATGGGAGTAGCGGCGCGTCACTTTGTGGCCGGCTTCCTCCAGTCTCTCGGTGAAGAGTCGGTAGCTTCCCTCGGCGGCGGGGCGCAGGTCCGGACGGCTGGGGATGGGGTTGTAGGTGAGTAGATTGATGTAGACTGGCAGGTCGTGTGTGAACTCCACCAGGGCAGCCGCATCGGCCGGCCTGTCGTTGACCCCGTCGAGCAGCAGAACTTCCACCATGACCTCGCGCTTGGCGACTGGGGCGATCGCTTCCAGCGCCGCCCGCAGTTCGCGCAGATGGTGGCGTTCGGCGATGGGCATCAGTTGCTCGCGCACCTCCTGGCGGGCTGCATGCAGGCTGAGCCCCAGGCCAATGCCGGGGAACGCCCTCGCCAATTCCACCATGGCATCTGGCAGGCCACAGGTGGAGACCAGCACGCGGCGCTCGGCCAGGGCGAAGAGATGGGGGGAGATCAGGTCTGCCACTGCACGCTGGACGTTGCTGAGATTGAGCAGGGGTTCGCCCATGCCCATGAACACCACGTTGCGGAGTCTTCCCTCGGCCAGTCGCGCGCCCTGGACGACTTGGTCGAGCATCTCGTCCACCGTGAGATTCCGGGCAAAGGGGAGCGTCCCCGTCGCGCAGAATGCGCAGTTGCAGGCGCAACCGAGCTGGCTCGAGACACAGAGGGAGATGCGCCCTGACACCGTCTGCATCAGGACTGCTTCCAGCACGCGCCCGTCGTCCGTTCGGAAGGCTAGTTTGGTAGCGCGGTCCTGCGTGGAAGACACCTCGCCGACCCGCTCGATGAACCGATGCCGCAGGCCCTCTGCAAAGGAGTCGCGACTCTCGGCGGGGAGGATCTTCAGGCTCTCGGCAAACTCGAGATGCCGACGAAAGAACGCCGCGCGCCAGCGGCGCAGTGCTTCGGGCTCGATGCCTGCGTGGCGGCGGGCGGCTTCGAGGGCGGCCGGGTCATGGATGGAGTGACGATTCATGGGCGGCAGGTAATCTAGCGCCGATTGCCGACAAGCCATCGGCAACCGCAACTGACACCTCTCCTGGTTGATTGCCTGGCACCACCGAACCCATTCCGAAACCTTGTGGGTCGGGGTCTTGATTTCGGATCGTCGCGGGGTACCGTGGAACATATCCGTTCCCGTGGATGCAAAGGTGTCCCAGGAAGTTCCCTTGAGCCCAGGAGAAGCCCCATGAAGGCGGCCGTCTGCACCGGTATTGGCAGCATTGAGATCCAGGACATCCCCAGACCTGTTCCGGGGCCTGGTGAGGTGTTGGTGCGGATCAAGTCGGTGGGGGTCTGTGGCTCGGATGTGGATGGCTACCGGGGCAAACACCCGATGATCGGCTTCCCCATCGTGCTGGGACACGAATGCTCGGGGACCATTGCCGAAGTCGGTCCGGGGGTGGCGGCGTCGCGCCTGGGCGAGGCGGTGACGGTGGAGCCCTTCTTCATCTGCGGCACCTGCCCCTTCTGCTTGGCCGGAACCTACAACTTCTGCTCCGACCTGAAGATCATCGGGCACCAGGTGCAGGGCGCCTTTGCGGAGTATATGCCGATTCCGGCGGAATTCGCGCACCTCAAGCCGGACACCGTGAGCTTCGACGAGGCGGCCATCATGGAACCGTGTTCGGGCAGCCTGCATGCCGTGCAACGTTGCCGGATCCAGAGCGGTGATGTGGTGGTGATCATCGGTTGCGGGACCATGGGATCATTTTCCACGCAGCATTGTGCCAATCTGAGTGCCGAGGTGATCGTCATCGAACCGGTGGCCTTCAAGCGCGAAGCCGCGCTCGAACTCGGGGCCAGCCACACGCTTGATCCGGAGACCGACGACTTGGTGGCGGAGGTGTCGCGGATCACGAACGGGAAGATGGCCGATGTGGTCATCGAGGCGGTTGGCGAGCGCGAGACATTGGTCGAGACCGTGTCTTTGGTGAAGAACGGGGGCACGGTGATGCTGATCGGCTGGACCGGGAACGACACCGACCCCTTTGACCTCACGAACACGACGTTCAAGGAGCTGACCGTGCTGGGCACCCTCGGTTTCTGCCGAGACTTCCCCACCTCCATGAAGCTCCTCGCCGCCGGGAAGGTGGACATCGAGCGGATCATCACCCATCATTTTGACCTGGATCACGTGCAAGAGGCCATCGAGCAGCTGGAAGCCGGCAGCGATGGGGTCTGGAAGTCAGTGGTCCGAGTGTCCTGAGACAACACGCGAATTGCGAAGATATACGGAGTTGACAGTGCCCCGCCTTCTCGTCCAGTCCTGTTTGATTGCCATTCTTCTTGGTGTGTTGCCGAGCGGTTGCTCGCGGGTGGATGCCGATCAGGTCGCCCGGGAGGCGGCGGCGGCCATGTCGGCAGGTGACTATGCCAAGGGCGCGAAGCTCGCGGGGAAGGCCATGCGCGCCGCTCCCGAGAAACCCGAGTATGCTGTGCTGTATGGCTTCGCGCTGTTCGAGAACGACGAGCACCTGGAAGCCCGGGACCAACTGGCCAAGACGGCTGCGGACGCGCCGGCCAGCTTCGTGGCCCAGTATTTCTATGGTTGGGCTCTGTATCGACTCGGGGCCTACGGGGACGCCATCGTGCCTCTCAAGAATGCCCTGTATCTGAAGAACGGTCAAGAGGAGCATGTGCCCGACATCCTGGTCCTGCTCTCGCGGTGCTGCCTGAAGCAGAACTTGGCGGCCGGGCGTCTGTACCTCAAAGGGTTGCGCCGCTACCGTTCCTTCGGCGACAGGCCGGAGGTGTACAACTGCCTCGGGCTTCTGCAGGTTGGGCAAGGGGAGCACGAGCTGGCGTTGCAGAGCTTCGAGGAGGCGTTGCGTCTGGACCCTGACAATCCGGTGGTCCTGCAGAATTTGGCGGTGCTCCACGATACCTATCTAGGTGATCCCAACCGGGCCATTGACTACTACCGCGAGAGCTTCTTCCGCCGGACCGACCGCAAGGATCCCACCAATCAGGCTGCCATTCGCGATCGCTTGCGGCAGCTCGCCCGGGGACGCCGGGTTCGCAACTAGACTCCATTCATGCCCCGCATTCCCGAAGAAGTCATCGATGAGATCCGTCAGCGTGCGGACATTGCCGACGTGGTCGGCGCGTATGTGACCCTGAAGCAGCGGGGGAGCGAGTCCTGGGGCTGTTGCCCATTCCACAAGGAGAAGACCCCCTCCTTCAAAGTCAGCTCCACCTACCAGAGCTACAAGTGCTTCGGTTGCGGCAAGAGCGGCTCCGTCTTCGGCTTCATTCAAGACATCGAGAACATGGATTTCGTCGATGCCGTGCGTCTGCTTGCCCAGCGCACGGGTGTGGAAATCCCGGAAGGCGGTCCGAACTCCTCCCCCGAGGAACGGCAGACCCGGCGCGACGACAAGGAACGGGGACTGGACCTGCTGGCGAGCGTCGCGCAGTGGTACCGATCGCAGTTGCGGGCACCCCATGCCCGCAAGGCGCGGCTCTACCTGGGCGGGCGGGGTTTGGACAAGGAGGCGGCGGACGCGTTCTGCATTGGCTATGCTCCGGACTCTTTCGACGCGACCATGGGTTGGGCGCTACAGCAGGGGTATTCCACCCAGGATCTGTTGGCTACGGGCATGGCCACGCAGAGCGAGGAACACCCCGAGCGCCCCCCGTACGACCGTTTCCGAGGGCGCGTGATGTTTGCCATTCACGACGAGATGGGCAAGGTCATTGGCTTCAGTGGTCGGGTGCTGGAGGCCGATGCAAAGGCAGCCAAGTACGTCAACAGCCCCGAGACTGCGTTCTTCCACAAAAGCCGCGTGCTCTATGGTTTCCATCTCGCCCGACAGTCTTTCAAGGAAGCGGGGTGTGCCATCGTCTGCGAGGGGCAGCTGGACGTGATCGCCTGCCACCGGGCCGGGCTCACTCACACGGTCTGCGCCCAGGGGACCGCGTTCACCGAGGATCATGTTCGACGTCTGCGGCGCTCAACCCAACGGGTGTTGCTGGCGTTCGACGCGGATTCCGCTGGTCGGAAGGCCGCTCTGCGGAGCATCGAGCTGTGCCATGCTGCGGAGATCTCGGTGGGGGTGATTGCCCTGGCCAAGGGCGAGGATCCGGACGGTGTATACCACGAGCGGGGTGCCGAGGGGCTGCAGGAGGCGATCACCAAGGTGACGGAGGCGATTCCCTATGCGTTTGGCTGCGCCCGGGAGGAGGTGGACGCCGGGACGCCGGAGGGCATGAACAGCGTCGTGCGCGACGTTCTCTCGTTGGTGGTGCCGATCCCGACGCCGGTGACGCGGGTGGGGCATGCCCGTTGGCTGGCCCGGGCCCTGAGTCTACCTGAGGAGCCTGTTCTCCAGACGCTGGATCAGATGGTGAGCCGGCAGAACATGATGTCCTCCCGCCCCCCTCGTGGCGATCAGCCATGGGGAGGCAGGGAGGCCCCGTCCGGCTCCGGCCCGCCGGTGTTCGTGCCCCCGCCTCCCGTCCTT